>PLCI01000153.1 GCA_003135595.1 Acidimicrobiaceae bacterium
GTCGACACCGGTGGCCGCGTCGAGCGCTTCCAGCGTCGCTACGGCGCGAAGGGCAAGACCCGCGCCGCGAAGAGCTGACCCCCGGCGCGCTGCGCCACTCGATGAGATCGCTCGATGAGACCCTCGACGGTCTCGCTCAAGAGCTCGACGAGCTCGACGTGGCCCTGTCGGACCCGGACGTCGCGCGCGACCCCAAGAGGCTCAAGACGCTCTCCCAGCGCCATCGCAGGCTGAGCGGTCTCGTCGGCACCTGGCGCGAGCTGCAGGCCGCACGCGCCAACGTCGTGCTGGCCGACGAGCTGCTGGCCATCGCGAGCGGCGAGGAGCGTGCCGGGTACGAGGCGGATCGCGCGCGCTCCGAGGAGGCGATCGGCGAGCTGCAGTCGCGCCTCGAGGCGCTCTTGGTGCCCGAGGACCCGAACGCCGGCCGCGCGGTGCTCGTCGAGATCCGCGGTGCCGAGGGCGGCGAGGAGGCGAACCTGTTCGCGCGCGACCTCTATGACATGTACACCCGGTACGCCGCCACGCAGGGCTACGCCGTGGAGGTGCTCGAGGAGCGCGCGAGCGAGCGCAACGGACTCGACGAGGTCATCTTCAAGGTGACCGGCGACGACGCATGGACCCACCTCGAGCACGAGGGCGGCGTGCACCGCGTGCAGCGGGTCCCTGAGACCGAGGCCAAGGGCCGCATCCACACCTCGTCGGCGACGGTGACGGTGCTCCCCGAGGCCGACGAGGTCGACGTCGCCCTGGACCCCAACGACCTCAAGATCGACGTCTACCGCTCGAGCGGACCGGGGGGCCAGAGCGTCAACACGACGGACTCCGCGGTGCGCGTCACCCACCTCCCGACCGGCATCGTCGTGTCCATGCAGGACGAGAAGAGCCAGCTGCAGAACCGCGCGAAGGCACTCGTCGTGCTGCGGAGCCGGCTGCTGCGACGGGCCCAGGAGCAAGAGGACGCGAAGCTCGGCGACCTGCGTCGCTCACAGGTTGGCGGCGGCGGACGCGGCGAGAAGATCCGGACGTACAACTTCAAGGAGAACCGGGTCACGGATCACCGCATCGGCCTCACGCTCTACAAGCTCGACGCGATCATGTCGGGACAGCTCGACGACGTCGTCGACGCCTTGGTCGCGGACAAGCGAGCGCGCCAGCTCGCCGAGCCCAGTGACCGCTGACCCGCTGCTCGCAGAGCTCGCCAAGGCGCTCGACTCCCCTCGCGAGGCGCTGTGGCTGCTCGACGAGCTCGGTGACGTGGCACCCGGGGCGCGCCGCGAGCAGGCGCTGGCGCTCGCACGCCGTCGGCGCGACGGCGAGCCGCTGCAGTACCTGCTCGGCCACTGGCCGTTCCGCACGATCGACCTGCTCGTGGATGGTCGCGCGCTCATCCCGCGGCCCGAGACCGAGCTGCTGGTCGACCTCGCCCTTGACGTTCTCTCGTTCGCGCCCGGCAGCGCCGTCGTCTGCGACCTGGGATGTGGCACGGGGGCTATCGCGCTGAGCGTCGCGGTCGAGGAGCGCGCTCGCGGCACGGTGGTGGACGTGCTCGCGACGGACGTGTCCCGCGGGGCACTCGCGCTCGCGACCCGCAACGCCGAGCGAGTCGGCGCGATGTCGGTCACGTTCCTTGAGGGGTCGTGGTACGACGCGCTCCCGGCCGCCCTCGAAGGCGCGATCACCGTGCTCTGCTCGAATCCGCCGTACGTGGCGCCCGGGGAGCGTCCGCGCCTTGCGCGCGAGCTCGACTTCGAGCCCGTGATCGCGCTCGTGGCGGCTGACGGCACCGACGGCACGCCGGGCTTCGCCGCGGTCGAGACCATCATCGAGGGTGCCCCGAGGTGGCTGGCACCTGGCGGGACCCTCCTCGTCGAGCACGGTGCCGACCAGCGCGCCGCTGCCCTCGCGTGCGCCGAGCGGGTCGGGCTTGTCGCGCGGCGCGACCACGACGACCTGGCGGGCATCCCGCGGATCCTCGAGGCGAGGCGACCGCGATGACCGTGCTCGTGCTGGCGCCCGACGACCTCGAGGTCGCCGCGGCGCTGCTCGCGAGCGGCGAGGTGCTCGCGGTGCCGACCGACACCGTCTACGGACTTGCGGCCGTCGTGGGTGACGCCGCGGCGGTCGCTCGGCTGTCGGCGCTCAAGCGACGTCCCGCATCGATGCCGATCGCGGTGCTGTGCGCGTCGCTCGGAGCGGCGCGTGAGGTCGCGTCGTCCTGGCCGCCGGACGCCGACGTGCTCGCCGCGGCGCTGTGGCCCGGCCCGATCACGCTGATCGTCCCTGCATCCGCAGGCCTCGCGGCGCGCCTCGGCACGACGGACAGCGTGGGCGTGCGGGTCCCCGACGACGCCCTCTGCCGAGCACTGCTCGAGCGAACGGGTCCGCTCGCGGTGACGTCGGCGAACCTCCACGGCGCGGCACCGGCCACGACGGCCGGCGAGGTCCTCGCCATCTTCGAGGGCACGGCGATCTCGGGGATCCTGGACGGGGGGACCCGAGATGGCGAGGTCTCGAGCGTGGTCGACGTGTCGGGTGACGCGCCCGTCATCGCGCGCGCGGGCGCCGTCGGACGCGACGCGATCCTCGCCCTGCTCAGGGAAGGCTGATCGAGTCGTCAGCGACGACGACGCGCTCACCGAGCGGGTCGAGCGCCATGAACTGCGACGCGACCTCCTTGTCGTCGGTGGCGAACAGCCGGCGGGCGTCCGCTGGCGTGCGCAGTGACGCGATCGTTCGCGAGGGCAGGCCGTCGCGACCGTGCACGACCGTGTACGACTCGACGACCGCGGGGCCGGCGTAGTCGCTGTCCGTGGCACGGAGCGGCACGGCATCGACGGCGGCCTGCACGCTGTGCACCCGGAACCCGCCGCTCGGCGGGGACGTCGAGTACGTGCCCCACGAGTGCGTCGAGGCATACCAGCCGAGCCCGGTCACGAGCCCGGTCACGCCGGGGGAGGCGCGCAGCAGCTCGGTCATCGTCGCGATCGAGTGCGTCACGTAGTTGTTGCCGGGTCCGCCGAAGAACGTCATCCCGCCGGTCACCGTCGGCGGTCGCTCGTCTTCGAGCACGTCGATCCCGAGCGCGTCGCCCGCGAGCTGGACCGCGCACGGGAAGCAGCTGTAGAGATCGAGCAGTGCGAGCTCGTCGAGCGACGGGGGTGCCTCGCCGAAGAGTCGTGTCGCGCACGCCCGCATGGCGAGCGACGTCGACAGCTCCGCTCGCTCTGACAGCAGCCACTGCTCGCGCGCGGACGCGCCGGCGCAAGGGAACACGAGCAGGTCCTCGGGGACGCCCGCAGCACGAGCCGCCCCCAGCGAGCTCACGATGAGCGCCGCGCCCATGTCGACGACGACGTTGGACGTCAACAGCTTGGTGTAGGGGGCGGCGATCATCCTGTTCACCGCGGTCGGCGTCGTCGCCGTCGCCGGCTCGACGCGATCACGGAGCCAGGCGAGCTCATTGTGGGCGGCGACGCCGCTCATCCTCGCGGCGAGCGCGCCAAGTGCGCCGAGGTGATCGCCGCGCGAGAGGCCCCGAGCGCGCCGGCGGGCGTGCTCGATCAGCGCGTAGGCGTGCGCGGGGACCGCAAGCCCCGCGGCACGCTCGGGGTCATTCATCGCGTCTGGCACCTCGAATGCCACCGGGGCCGGCTCGGCATCGTCGGCCTCGACGTGCCAGGCCACGCGCTCACCGTGACGCCGTGCGAGGTCGCGACTCTTGATCGCCTCGGCACCAACGATCACCGCGACGCCGAGCTCGCCGTTCGCGATCCTCGTCGCCGCGTCGAAGACCGCCGACTGCGGCACGGTCCCGCCCGCGAACGCCAGGCGCGTCGTCCCCGGCTCCAGGCCGAGCTCCTGAGCGACCGCGCGCGCGGGGTCCCGAGCAGTCCAGACGAACGACGGGATCGCCGTCAGCTCGTCCACTTCCTCCAAGAGCGGCGAGCGCGCCCCGCTCGAGCCGGCCGCGTCGCTCCCGGCGAGCTCGACGGCCATGCCCATCAGCGCCAGCGGCTCCGTGCGCGTGTCGGGGTCCGTCGGGTCAGGTCGGTTGGTGAGCTGACCGACCCCCGCGATGACCGGTGTTCGAGGGTCGACTGGCACGACGAAAGTATGGCCGGGCGAGCAGGCTGCGCAGACGGGCGGGGTAACGTCGTCGAGATGCGCAACGCCATCACCTCGAAGGGTGTGGGCGTGGCGAGTGGCGCGACGGCGAGGACCGGCTCCGAGCGCGATGCCGCACTGGCCGAGGTCGCGTCACTCGAGCCTGAGGAGCCGACGTGGACGAGACCGTGAATCCCTCGAGGCTCGCCTCGCTCGCCGGTGACCCCGAGGTCGCGAGCCTGGTGGAACAGGAGTTCGACCGCCAGTCGCGCAGCCTCCAGCTGATCGCGAGCGAGAACTTCACCTCTGAGGCCGTCCTGGAAGCGACCGGCACGGTGCTCACGAACAAGTACTCCGAGGGCTACCCCCACCGTCGCTACTACGGGGGCAACCGCGTCATCGACGAAGTCGAGGACCTCGCACGGAATCGCCTCGCCGCGCTCTTCGGCGCCGATCACGCGAACGTGCAGCCCCACGCAGGCGCCGCTGCCAACCTCGCCGTCTACCAGGCGCTCTTGGATCCCGGCGACACGGTCCTCGCCATGCGCCTCGACCATGGAGGGCACCTCACCCACGGCTCGCCCGCGTCGATCACGTCGAAGTTCTGGCGCTTCGTCGACTACGGCGTGACGCCGAGGGACGACGAGTCACCGTCGAGCGAGCGGATCGACTTCGACGAGGTCCGGGACCGCGCGAAGTCCGAGCGGCCAAGGCTCATCGTCGCCGGCGCGACTGCCTATCCACGGGTGATCGACGCCGAGCAGTTTCGAGAGATCGCCGACGAGGTGGGTGCCCTGCTCATGTTCGACATGGCCCACGTCGCGGGACTCGTCGCAGGCGGCGTGCACCCGAGCCCCGTGCCCCACGCCGACGTGGTCACCCTCACGACGCACAAGACCCTCCGCGGCCCGCGGGGTGGGGCCATCCTGAGCTGCGCCGAGCACGCAAAGGCGATCGACAGCGCGGTCTTCCCCGGCTTGCAGGGCGGTCCGCTCGAGCACGTGATCGCGGCGAAGGCAGTCGCCTTCAAAGAGGCCGCGACGCCTGCGTTCGCGCAGTACGCGCGCGACGTCGTGGCGAACGCCGCCGTGCTCGGCGCGGCACTTGCCGACGAGGGCATCCGGCCCGTCACCGGCGGCACCGACAACCACCTGCTGCTCGTGGACCTGCGTGACTTCGACCCCAAGCTCACCGGCAAGGAGGCGCAGGAGGTCCTCGACCTCGCGGGCATCACGCTGAACCGCAACCAGATCCCGGGCGATCCGAGGAGCCCCTTCGTCACCTCTGGGCTCCGACTCGGCTCGGCGGCGGAGACGACCGCGGGAATGGGTGCCGACGAGATGCGTGAGATCGCCTCGTTGCTCGGGCGCTCCCTTCGCAATCGCGGCGACGCCGCTGCACAAGACGTGATCCGAGATCGCGTCCGGACCCTGTGCGGCGCATTCCCGCCGTACCCGGACCCGCGCGGCGTGCGTCCCGCCTGATGGTCGGGGCTGACTGGCCGTACCTCGTCGTCGTCGTGGTCGCGGCGACCACGACCGGGTTGCTCACGCGCCCCGCGAGGGCGATCGCACGCAAGGTGGGCTTCGTGAGCGTGCCGATCGACCGGTCCGTGCACCAGCGCGTGACCCCCTACGGCGGAGGCGCGGCCATGTTCGCAGGGCTGTGCGTCGCGATGGCGGCCGGGGCGCTGATCCCGGGCCTGCGAACGCTGTTCGTGTCCACCAACGAGCCAGTGGGGGTGATCTTGGCCGCGATGGTGATCGTCGTCGTCGGGCTCGTCGACGACTCGCGGAACATGTCCGCCCCCGCCAAGATCGCTGGTCAGGTGCTCGCCGCGAGCGT
>PLCI01000002.1 GCA_003135595.1 Acidimicrobiaceae bacterium
TTCGGCTTCTCGATCACGTACCTGACGGCGCTCTTCGTGACGATGGGTGTCGACGCCGTTGTCCACGTGCACTGAGGGCCACCGCTCTGAGGCGCCCGGCGGGCTCGAAAGACGGCACCATGCAGCCTGACGAGCCGAACGTCGGCCCCGCGACGACTCCCAGAGCCCCGATCGATCGGGCCGCTGCGCTTGCCGAAGGCGCGCCGCGGGTTCCCCGACGAGTGATCGCCTACGCGGTGCTCGCCGCAGCAGTCCTCGCGCTCGGCGGCTCGCTGCTCGAGCGTGTCGCATCGGGCGCGGGGCTCAATCCGGTTGCCGCGGGCACGACGACCACGACGACCACGACGGTCCCGACGACCACTGTCGAGCTGCACGCGTCGACGGCCTCGCTGCTCGGCATCACCTGGCTCGTGGGAGCCCTCGCCCCGAGCATTCGGCTCAGGGACGAGTCGCGGCGCGCCGTGAGCACTGGATCGCTCCGCGGCAAGGTCATCGTCCTTACGTTCTTCAACGCCAACTGCGCCGACGCGTGCCACGTCGTCGCCGCAGAGATCCGCCGTGCGGACGCTGACCTCGGATCCCACCGCAGCGAGGTCGCCTTCGTCACGGTCAACACCGATCCGCTCGAGACCGGAGTCGTCCCCGCGCCCCCAGCCGTCACGAAGACGGGACTCTTGCGCCTCGCGAACTGGCAGTACCTCAGCGGCACGCTGCAACAGCTCGACCCGATCTGGCGACTGTACGGTGTCGCCATCGACGTCTTCACGAAGACCGGTCGAGTGGCCCACAACGACGTCATGTACTTCATCGACCGCACTGGACGACTGCGCATCCGGGCATCACCGGTCGCGAACGAGTCGTCGACGGGTACCTTCAGCCTTCCCAGCGTGCTGGTCGCACGATCCGCAGCAGGCATCGCCACGTACGCCAACCAGCTGCTCGGGCAGCGCCGATGAGCGACGAGTCCGCGCCGAGGTTCCCGGCCGCACCGAGCAGCGACGGGGCGGCCCGGCCGTGGTATCGGCGAAGGGGGAGCCTCGTGGCCGCCGCGGTCGTCGCGATTCTCGCGGTCACGGTGGTCACCGACCTGCCCGCACCCGACAACCGCGCCTCGGACATCGCGGCCGCGAAGACGGTGATCGGGCAGATCAGCACGGACCTCGCTCCCTGCACGAACGCCACGGGCGAGGCATTCCAGCTCTATGGCTTCCAGACCGCCGGGACGATCACGAGCTCGGAGCGTGCCAACGCCTCGGGGTGGCTCAGCCAGGACATCGTCGCCTGCTCGTTCGCGAACGCGCAGGTCTTCGACCTCTCCAACGTCAACATTCCGGGGACCGCGTCGGGCAAGCAGCTGGGCGACGCGCTGAGCTGGGCGACGCAGTGGGCAACGAGCGACGCGCTCGATGCGATGAACGCGATCCAGACACTGATGGCGAACCCGACGGACGCCACGGCACGCACCACGCTGCTGACCCAGTGGCACCTCATGGTCGTGCACCGCGGGTACGCCGACCGCTCGATCGAGACGGCGTCGACGCTGCTCACGATCTCCTTGCCGAGCCTCGGGCTCCCGAGCATCCCTGAGCCAGCGACCTAGTGCAAGGAGCCGGCGACCGGGCCCAGCGCCGGTCGTGCACCGCCCTCCGAGGTCCCAGCCTGGGACTCGGCACGCAGCCATCTGAACAGGTTCGAGAACACGACGGGCATGAACACGACGGCCGCAACCGCCCAGATGAGGGCCGCGGATAGCTCGCGTTCAGCGGCCGCACTGAGCCCGATCCCCGCGACGTGGTGGAACGCGTGGTACCAGCCCGTCGACGACATGCCCTCGAGGTACGCGACGGACCAGACGGTCCACATCGCGAGCGCGGCGAGCACCGCGCGTCGTGGCCTCGACGAACGAGGCACTAACGGGGCGGCCTCGACGAGCTCGAGCCAGAGCACGGTGCCCGCGGCGCACAGGGTCGCCGACTCGGCGAGCACGAGCGCGGGATGCCGAGCGAGCGCGTCGACGAGCACGGGCGTGCGCCACCACACGATGACGACGAGGTCGAGCACGAGGACCCCGAGGCACAAAGCCAGGCCGCGGCGATCAGCGCGCACCGTGCCGAGTCGCTCGATCGGTCGCCGCATCGCTGTGCCGTGCGCCGAGAGGGTCGACCACGGCACGCCGATCGCGATGAGCGCAGGGGCCACCATTGCCATGAGCGCGTAGGAGAGCGACTGGGCGACTTCGCTGCCGCGCGCGATGCCCGCGAGGTCCGGCACGCACGCGAGTATCGCGACCCCGAGCCCGGCGATACCCAGCGCTCGGCGCCATGCCGCGCCAGGGGGCCGCGTGAGGGCGGCCCCATCGCTCACTTGGTCGCGTTGCGCTGGAAGAAGCCCCAGATGAGCGCGACGATGAAGAACCCGAGCGGGATGGCGAGCGTGAGTGACTGGGTCCCGTAGGCGCTTTGGGCAGCTTCGATCACGGGTCTCCTCTCCTAGAGCACGTAGTACAGCACCCAGAAGAAGGCACCGATAAAGGCCGTGAACCCCCAGAAGTAGGCGCACCCCTCGACGCTCACGCGGAGGAGCCGCGCGGTGGGGAGCGACGGATTCCCCCTCCCCCCGTCCTCGGCCGCGGCTCGCCGCAGGCGCATCTCTCGCGCGAGGTTGGTCTCGAGCCAGTAGGTGGCGCTCAGGACGACGGCGATGTTGAGCGCGGCCCAGCCGATGAAGCACGAGGCGTACGCGCTCGACGCCGGATAGAAGCCGAGCTGGGTCAGCTGCCAGATCTGGAGCCCGACCACGAGGAGCGCACCGAGGACCCCCACCCAGCCGGCGACTTCCCAGTCGAGGACCATCCCTCGCTCGAATCGCCGGTAGCCGACGATCACGACGATGGCGCTCGCGACCGTCAGCGCGAAGATCGCCGCCCCCGTCCCGGTGGGGGCGGTCACGTGGCCGGGGCGCCAGAGATCGCCGTTGTTGCCCGAGCGCAAATAGAAGTAGGCGAACGCGAGCGACGCGAAGGCGAATGCCCAGATGCCGATGAACANNTGGAGGATCGGTGTGGACTCGTGCAGGAGCTTGTCGTCAGGCATGGCGTCTCCGATTACATCGAGTGCGGACGGATGTCCACGCCGCGGTCCTTGTCATCGGACGCTGGCGACGACGTCGCGCCACCGCTCCCGCCCAGGTCAGCGACCGGGGGCGCGTCCGTTTCCCCGTAGTGATAGGGGTCCGCGAGCACGACCGGGGTGTGCTCGAAGTTGTACCACGGCACCGGCGTCGGCGTCTGCCACTCGAGGCCGAGGGAGTGCCACGGGTTCGCCGGGGCAGGTGTGCGATCGATCCACACGGACCACACGAAGTTGAACAGGAAGATGAGGAANNTACTCGAAGACGCGCCTGGGCTGGCCGAGGATCCCGACGAAGAACAGCGGGAAGAACGTCATGTTGAAGAAGATGAACATCGTCCAGAAGTGCGCGATGCTGAGCTTGCGGTTGAGCATCACGCCGGTCATCTTCGGGAGCCAGTAGTACAGCCCGCCGAAGAACGCGAAGATAAGGCCGCCCATGATCGTGTAGTGGAAGTGCGCCATCACGAAGAAGCTCCCGTGCACGGTCACGTTCACGGGGACGTCAGAGAGGAACACCCCGGTGATGCCGCCGATGAGGAAGTTGAACAGCATGCCGAGGACGAAGAGCATGGGCGCCTCGAACCAGATCTTCGCTTTCCACAGGGTCCCGAGCGTGACGAGGAACAGGAACCCGGTCGGGATGGAGATGAGCTCGGTGGTGAGCATGAACAGCGGCCGCATGTCGGGATTGATCCCGCTCTGGAAGATGTGGTGCTGCCACACGAAGAATGAGAGCAGTGCAACGCCGATCATGCCCGCGGCAGCGATCCGGTACGCGAACAACGGCTTGCGCGTGAACACGGGCAGCATCTCCATGACGATCCCGAACCCAGGCAGCGCCATGATGTACACCTCGGGGTNNCCGAAGAACCAGAAGAGGTTCTGCCACAGGAAGTTGCTACCGCCGTGCTCGGTGACGAAGAACCCCGTCTGGGCGGTCCGGTCGAGCACGCCGAACAGCCCCGCGACGACGAGCGTCGGGGTCGCGAGCGTCAGGAGGGCGCAGGTGGCGAGGATCGACCAGACAAAGATGGGCACGCGGCCCCACGTCATGCCGGGCGCGCGATAGTTGATGATCGTCACGGCGAGATTGAAGCCCGCACAGATCATGCCGATGCCGATCACGGCGAATCCCACGAGGTACGAGTCCATGCCCGCGCCTGCCTGGGTCTGCAGGGGTGCGTAGCCGGTCCATCCAGTCGGGAACCCCCCGAGGAACGGAGCCGACAAGATGACCACGTAGCCGGCCATGAAGATCCAGAACGACGCTGCCTCGATGCGGGGATACGCCACCCGACGCGCGCCGATCATGAGCGGGACGAGCCAGTTGCCCAGGGTCCCGACGACGATCGAACTCGCCATCATCATCATGACCGTGCCGTGCTCCGAGACGATCTCGATGTAGGTGCCCGGCCCGAAGACGTGGGTGGGTCGGGCTCAGCAGCTCGGTGCGGATCATCATCGCGAAGAGGCCGCCGGTGAACAAGAACAGCAAAGAGCCGACCGTGTACTGCAACCCGACGACCTTGTGGTCCTCGGTCAGCCGGAAGTACCGCGCAAAGCTCGCGTCGGGAACGGCCGGCGTCGGATCGAGGCCCAGGATCTTTTGGAGCGGGTAGTTGAAGACACCGATCCCCGCCAGCCATCCGATGACGCCGAACGTCAACCCGAGCACGACCGCGACGTTGTTGGTGCCGCTGTTCACAGCAACGGGATAGGCCCCCGCGATGAAGTCCCCGGCCCAGAATCCCACGACGTAGCCGATGACGAAGCCCGCAAGCGCCCAGAGAAGGTTGGGCCGCAGCCACCCTGGCACCCGCCTGATCCGCGCGGCGCGCAGCGAGACGTCGCTCGGGCTCATCCCGGACGTCTCGCGACTCACCGTCTCTCTTGTGTCGATGGCCATCGGTCTCAGTCACCTCCAGCGCGCAAGGGCCGCTCGCCGGCGACGTGTCGGGCCTCGTCGGACATCATCAGCCGGCCGGTTGGGTGGCGCCGTATTGCTCGACGGGACTGTAGGGATCCGCGGTGTCGGGGTAGTAGCCCCCGTCAGCCCCGTTTGCGTCGGGGGTATAGGTGTACGCGAACGGCGCCAGCACCGCGGTGTTCGCGGCCAGCTGGTGCTCGGTCGACGTTGCCCATGTCTCGAACGCCGACGGGGTGACCACCTGGCCGGTGTTGAACATCGTCCCGTGCCACAGACCGCACAGCTCCGAGCAGCGAACCGTGAAGCTGCCGAGCTGCGTCGGCGTCGTGAACGCCACGTTGTCCTGACCCGGGTTGGCGTCGGCCTTGACCCCCAGCTGGTAGGCCCAGAAGCTGTGGATGACGTCGAGAGACGTCACGTGGAACGCAATCGTCGCGTTTTGAGGTATCTCGAGCTGGTTCGTCTCGAACCCCCCGAAGCTCGGGTAGCGATAGGTCCATTTCCATTGCTGGCCGATCACTTGGACCTGGAGCACGGCGTGGGACGCCGGGGTCCAGAGGGGGGTTGGCCCCTGTCCGCCACCCGCTCCCTCGGGCTGGACAAGCTCGTAGGTGCCGAAGCCGGCGAGGAACAGCACGACCACGGTCGTGATCGTGATCCAACTCACCTNNCGCCATGTGACGATGGCATAGACCATGTACACCCAGATGGCGATCATCACCGGCATCGCCATCACGATGAGCACGTTGAAGTCGAACGCGGCTCCGTTCGCGGTGTCGGTCATGCGGCCAGGCGGGACGTGCGGACCGACGAAGTTCAGCCACACCACATCGAAGGCCACCGACAGCACGACCCAGATCGCGACGATCCGCCACCAGTGCGATGAGTCGTCCGGCCCTCGCCGGTCCGGCGTAGCTGTCTCGTTGGTGTCCTTCAGGCCAGCCGTCATACGACCTTCATGAAGCCGCCCATGTACCCCACCGTGCTCATCGGGCCGCCGTTGCCGAAGAGCCAGCCCAGCCCGCACGGGACGAAGCACTGCCACGGATAGTTGCCCGGGCCCGGACTGATGAATGAGAACTTGATGACGTTGTGCGGGTTGCTCTGCTGGCAGGGCGCCGCGCTGCAGAGGCTGAGCGAGGAGTTCACGGCGTAGAGCGGGACGCTCACGCCGATGGTCGGGATCGAAAAGGTGTGCGCCACGCCGTTGCCAGTGTTCGAATCGATGACGGAGAACGACTTGCCATTGAGCGTCGCGGTGTCACCGATGGTCCCCGTCACCTGGCCGAGCTGCTGGTTGCGCAGGGGGCTGCCCGAGTCGTACTGCAAGATCGTCACGTTCACCTGAGTGTGCGCGGGGACCTGCCAGATTGTCGTGTGCTGCCATGTCCCCCCGGGCGCCTGTGTCTCGTAGGACACCCATGTCGGGTGGTCGCCCGACCCATAGGACCCGAGCGTCTGCAAGGTGACATTGACCTGGCCATTCGATGCGGCGCCGAACGTGACCGTGCTCGGTTGGGACATGAGGCTGATGAACGCATACATGACGATGCC
>PLCI01000016.1 GCA_003135595.1 Acidimicrobiaceae bacterium
TCGAAGGCGCGAGCGGCCAGTGCACCGGCACCCCGGTCACCGCGGCGGAACGCCGCGTAGGCGCGGAGCAGGTCGACGCGCCAGTACTCACGGGGGTCGATCCCCGTGCTGGGCACCGAGGCGAGGACCCGCTCTGCCTCCTCGGGGTCACCGTGGCGCGCGAGGAGCGAGCCCTCTGCCATGGCGATCAGCGCGTCGGCGTCGACGGAGATCTCCCGTGCCCACTCGAGGCGCTCGTGGGCGAGCGCGATCTCCCCCACGCGCCCGAGGTCGTCCGCCGCCCACGCGCAGAAGTCCCCGCCCGCGATGGGCCACCAGCTGCCCTTGTTGGCCTCGACCACCCGGAGGTGCTCGATCGCGCCCGCAGCGTCCCCGGCGCGCGAGCACGCCGCCATCGCGTTCCAGTGCGCGTAGGCCCGGAGCTGCTCGTCATCGAGCTGCGCGGCGACACGCAGCACGTCGTCGATGTTCGCCTGCGCCTCGTCGTGGCGGCCGAGCTCGAGCGCGGCCTCCGCCCGCATCGTGAGCAGGTAGGCCCAGCGCCTCGGTCGATCGGTGATCTGGCCCAGTGCCTCGTCCAGGCGCTCGATCGCGCCCTGCACGTCGCCGCGCGCGTACTGGATCCACATCGCACGGTAGGGCGCGAGCCCCGCGGCCGCGGCGCGCATCCCGAGCCGGTCGTAGATGGCGGCGGCCTCTGAGAGCAACTGGTCGGCCTCGCGGAGCGACGCCTGGTCGCGCCGACCGTCGTCGTCGAAGTGCCAGCAGATCGAGCGACCAAGGGCGGACAGGAGCCGCGCGCGCGTGAGGAGCTCGGACGGACCGACCAGCTCGAGCAACTCGCGCGCGAAGGTCTCGGCCTCGGGGAACTTCCCCTCTCGAACGAGGTCGATGGCGCGCTCGGCGTCGACCGCCCGTCGGAGGGCCTCGTCGCCTGACTCCGAGGCGATGCGCTCGGTCCGCGCGAGCACTCGCTCCCGGCCCTCGAGCATCACCGCGGAGTCGAGGAACCGCGCGAGGAGCACCAGCACCATGGGGTGTGCCCGGACCGCGGCGTCGCCCAGTCGCTCGACCGCCGACCGGTACTCGCGGACGTCCATCGAGTCGATGGCACCGAGGTCGCCGCTCGACAGCAGCCGAGCCGCGGCCACTTCGTCCCCCGCCGCCAAGAGCAGGTCGAGGGCCTCGGTCAGCCGACCGAGCTCGCGGTACCGCTCCGCGGCGCGGCGCAACGACGGCGCGTCCGGGCTCGCGAGCGTCGAGAGGTAGTCGCGGACGGGTCCAGCCATGTCCCACCATCCGCTGTCGGTCGCGAACATCGGGACGCCGACGGCGAGCGAGCGCTCGAAGAAGCCGTCCGAGACCGCGGCATCGACCACCTCGGCGTTGAGCAGCGGCAGGCGAGCGAGCTGCGCGAGGCCCGCCCGGCCCTGCGCCGGCATCGCGGCGATGGCCTCATCAAGGATCGCGGCCACGGCGCCCTGGTGCGCGGCGTGGGTGGTGCGCTCGGCAAGCTCCAGCACGCTCTCACCCGTCCGCCGCGCTCGCGCCGCAGCGAGCACCGTCGCGGCCGTCCAGCCGCCCGTCGCCCCATCAATCGCCCGGGCGACGTCCTCGGCGACGTCGAGACCGAAGCCGTCTCGGCAGAGCCGAAGCGTCTCGTCGCCGGAGAGCGCGAGGTCCGGCGCAGTGAGCTGAAGCGCGTCTGCGCGGCGGAGCCGCTCGGCGCCGGGGGGCAGTCGCCGGCCGAGCACGATGAGTCGTTGGTCCCCGCGCAGGCCCGAGGCGAGGCGGTCAATGAGCAGGCCGGCGTCGCGTTCGGCGTGGTGGACGTCGTCGATGACGAACGCGCACGGCTCGTCCTTCAGCGCCTCGACCATGCAGTCGAGCGCCCCGTTGGGGTCGTCGGGTGCCGAAGCGCTGTCGTCGGCCGCACGCGTGAAGCCTGCGGCGGCCACCGCGGCGCGGAGTCGGGCGGCGAAGACCCCGCCGGACATGCCGCCTTCATGCAGCGTGACGTCGATGCCGACCAGTCCCCAGGCGTCGACGAGCTCCGCGGCGAACACGGTCTTGCCGAAGCCGCCTGCCGCTTCGACGACGACGACCCGCTCCGCGGCGCACCGGTCAGTGAGGCGCCGTCGCCCCACGTGGTGCGTAGGCAGACTCCTCATCCGCGCCCTCTCGTCCCGGGGCCGGCGACTGGGTACCGCCCGGATCGCGAATTGTACGGTGCCGCGGATCCAGCGCTCGGCGCGCGCGGCGCCTGCAGCCGTGGCACGCCCGCTGCCGCGGGCCGAACCGAGCCGGCTAGATCGCGCGGACCTCGGCGAGCAACGACTCGACCAGGGCGCCGAATCCGCTGCACAGCCGCGGCTCAGGCACGCCGGCCAGCGCCTCGTGGGCCGTTGCAGCCCACCGCGCGCCTTCGTTGAGCGCGACCTCGACGCCCTTCGTCGCAAAGACGAGCGATCGGGCCTTCTCGCGCTCGGGTTCGTCGAGCGGCTGGCCGAGCAGCGTGCGCAGCTCGCCTCCCACCGACGGGTCGTCGAGCGCGATCAG
>PLCI01000165.1:0-6375 GCA_003135595.1 Acidimicrobiaceae bacterium
AGTCGAGCTTGGTGGCAAGTCACCGAACATCTTCTTCGCCGACGTCAAGGACGCCGACGACGAGTTCCTTGACAAGGCCATCGAGGGCCTCGTCCTGTACGCGTTCAACAAGGGCGAGGTGTGCACATGTCCGTCCCGTGCGCTCGTGGAGGCCTCGATCTATGACCGCTTCATGGAGCGATGCCTCGCGCGCATCGCGCTGATCCGCCAGGGCGACCCGCTGGATCCGTCGACGATGATCGGCCCGCAAGTGTCGACACAGCAGATCGAAAAGATCACCTCCTACGTCGAGATCGGACTGCAGGAGGGTGCCCAATGCCTGATCGGGGGGAAGCGTGCGCACCCGGGTGGCGACCTTGACGGTGGTTACTACTTCGAGCCGACGGTGCTCAAGGGTGACAACAGCATGCGTGTCTTCCAAGAAGAGATCTTTGGCCCCGTCCTCGCGGTCACGACCTTCGTGGACGAGGCAGACGCGATCCGGATCGCGAACGACACGGAATACGGCTTGGGTGCAGGCGTGTGGACGCGTGACGGCAACCGTGCCTACCGGATGGGCAGGGCGATCAAGGCCGGGCGCGTGTGGACCAACTGCTACCACCTCTACCCGGCGGGTGCCGCGTTCGGGGGCTACAAGATCTCAGGCGTCGGCAGGGAGAATCACGCGATGATGCTCGAGCACTACTCCCAGACCAAGAATCTGCTGGTCAGCTACAGCTCGAAGCCCCTCGGGTTCTTCTAGGCACTGCTCGTGCGGGATCGCACGAGCCGCACGCCGTCGGCGTGTCGCCGCTCCGTCTGGTGCGGCGCCACGTCGAGGTGGGCCTGGCTTCCCGCCCGTACGCTTGCCGCGTGAGCACCGAGGTGCGGTGACACCGAACCATGCGCCCCTATCCGAGAGAGCTTGAGCACGACGTCGTCTTGCCAGGTGAAACGAGGTGCCACGTCCGCCCGATCCGCCCGGACGACGCGGGGGGCCTGGCCGTGTTCCACGCCCGACTCTCGGCCCGCTCGGCGTACTTGCGATTCTTCACAGTTCACCCTGAGCTCTCAGCCTCGGAGATCGAGCGATTCACGCATGTCGACTATGACGAACGGTTGGCTCTCGTCGTCGTGCTCGGCAGCGCACTGATCGCCGTTGGTCGTTACGATCGCCTGCCTGACAGTTCCGAGGCCGAGGTGGCGTTCGTGGTGAGTGACGAATACCAGCATCACGGGATCGCGACGCTGCTGTTGGACGACTTGGCGCTTGCGGCGTTGCAGCGCGGCATCACCACCTTCACTGCGTCCGCGCTTGCGGAGAACGTCACGATGCTTCGGGTGTTCTCGCACTCTGGCTTCAACGTGTCGTTGAGCCGCGACCACGAGACGGTCTCGCTGCGATTCCCCATCGAGCCTGACGACCAGTACCGTGCGGCGCTCGCCGCGCGAAGGGGGGCCCTCACGCACGGCTCATCGCATGGACCCATAGGCAGAATCGATCCTTCGTGCTGATCGTCGCGGGCCCCTCGGGGGAGGCGGGGCACGACGGCGGGCCGCAGCACCCCGAGCAGCCGGCCCGACTCCGCTCGGTCATGCAAGGTGTGGCGGATCTCGATCTTGGGAGCGACTGCGAGCAAGTGGCGCCGGTCCCCGCGTCGACCGCAGACTTGCTGCGCGTCCACACGCAGGACTACCTCGACGCGCTGGAGGCGCTGAGCCGCCGGGGCGGCGGCGACCTCGACCCCGACACCTACGCGCGGAGTGACTCCTTCGAGCTCGCTCGACGCGCCGCTGGTGCGGGTCTGGCGGCGATCTCGATGCTGGAAGAGCGCGAGGAGGGGGTCGCGTTCGTGGCGGTCCGCCCTCCCGGGCACCACGCCCTGTCGGATCGAGCGATGGGCTTCTGCCTGCTCAACAACGTGGCAATCGCCGCTGCCTCGTTGACCTCGAAGGGACAACGGGTGCTCATCGTCGACTGGGACGTGCACCACGGGAACGGGACGCAGGATCTCTTCTGGAACGACCCGAACGTCCTCTTCGTCTCGACGCATCAGTGGCCGCTGTACCCGGGCACCGGGCGAGCGAGCGACGTCGGAGGTGCCGACGCCGCTGGCCTCACGGTGAACCTCCCGCTGCCACCTGGAGCGACCGGCGACGTCATGCGCGAGGCGCTGGAACGAGTCGCCGGACCCGCCATCGACGCGTTCGCGCCGGACTGGGTCCTCGTCTCATGCGGATTCGACGCGCACCGCGACGACCCACTGGGCGAGCTCGAGCTGTCGAGCGGCGACTTCGCGCGGCTCGCCTCGCTCGTGGAATCCTTCGCACCGCGCCCGGGCCGCCTCGCGCTCTTCCTCGAGGGTGGCTACAACGCCGCTGCGCTGCGATCGTCGGTCGCCGCCACGCTCGGGACGCTGCTCGGCGCCGCTGTCGAGGGGGAGCCCCCTTCACGGGGCGGGCCTGGCGCCGAGGCGATCCAGATGGCGCAGACCGCGAGGGACCGCGCGATGCGGGCGCGGCAAGAGCAAGGATCTGCCGACGAGACGATCGGCTGAGGCGGCGTCGCCGTGCGTGCTTCCTCACGCGTGAATCGAGAAGGTGGCGAGGAACTGGACGTAGTGTCTGAACGATGCAGGTGCGCTCGACGTAGTCACTAGTACGGCGCCCATGCCCGACCTCACCAAGGTGGTGGGATCACCTGCCAGCCGGAGTCCAGAGCACGGGCAGCGAGCGACTCGGGAGCGACGGCTAGGAGGAGGCAGCGATGCGGCACGTGCGACGGATGTCGGTGGGAGCAATCGGGGTCGTCGCGGCTGCGGCGCTCGGCCTGAGCGCCTGCGGCTCGACGACCGGTTCAGCCACGCCGACCACGCAGCCGCCCCACTCGCCGTCGACGGTCAGCTCCGCGACGATCAGCGGGCTGGGCCCAGTGCTCACGGGATCCAACGGTCGGACCCTCTACTACCTGTCGGCCGAGTCGAGCACCTCGTTTCAGTGCACCGGGGGCTGCACCTCGACGTGGCACCCCTATCTGGTCGCGAGCACCGTCACGCCGACCGAGGCATCCGGCGTGGCTGGCCAGGTTGCGACGACGACGCGACCTGAGGGAACGACGCAGGTGACGTTCAACGGCCATCCCGTCTACTTCTACCAAGGGGACTCGGCGAAGGGGCAGGCGAACGGGCAGGGCATTTCCGGGGTCTGGTACGTCCTGCGCACGACTGCAGCCTCGGGCCCGCCGACCTCGACGACCGGTCCCTACGGGTACTGACCGTGACCCCTCCGTCAGGCCGGTCCGCCAACCGAGGCGTCGACCTCGCGGCTCCCCGCGTCCCGGCTCGACGAGTCCCAGGAACTGACACGCACGAGCGAGCGCGTCGCTCGTCGCCCGGCACGGCGTGGCTCGGGTTGCGCGGCATCGGCGCAGGGTTGCTCTTCGCGACGGGCGCCGTCCACCTCGACCTCTACCTCACCGGCTACCGGACGATCCCGACCATCGGGGCGCTCTTCCTCGTCCAGGTGGTCAGTGCGCTCGCCCTGGCCATCGCCGTGCTCCTCACGGGGTGGCGACTCGTGGCGGCGGCGGGAGCGGGCTTCGCACTCTCGACGCTCGCCGGCTACCTCGTCTCGCTCCGCACGCCGCTGTTCGGCTTCCGAGAGGTCCGTACCACCGCGGGCATCGCCGCGGGCGTCATAGAGACAATCGGCTTTGCGGCGCTCGTGGCGCTCGCGATCCGGCCGTCCGGCGCGCAACCTGGCAAGGACGCGGCAGGTCATCGAGCACTCCAGCGAGTGCTCCAGCGAGTGCCGGAGTCGGTCGTGGCACGCTGGATCGCTGGCGCGGTGACCCTTGTCATGGCGGCTTCCCTCGCGCTCTCGCTCGCCGCGACGTCGGCCAAACCTGTCGGCTCTGGCGCCTCGGGAGCGCGCCTCGGTGTGAGGACGATCGCCGGCGTGCCGGTGGTCACGGACGCGCGAGGCTTCACGCTGTACTGGTTCAGCCAGGACTCACCGACGGCGTCGGCGTGCACGGCGGACTGCCTCTCGTACTGGACGCCGGTCAGTGGGACGCCTGCGGCCGGCACCGGCGTGACCGGCACGCTCGGCACGATCCACCGCGGCGACGGCACGCTCCAGGCCACCTACGACAGCCACCCGCTCTACACCTACATCGGTGACGCGGGTCCCGGCGAGTCGAATGGGAACAACATCAATCTGAACGGCGGGCTCTGGCACGAGATGACGGTGTCCGGCACCACCTAGGCGAGGTCCTCGACCCGTTGCGCTGCGCTGTCAGCGCGTCGGCGTGCGCGGTGGGTGATGAGGCGCTCGACAGGAACTCGCCCTCAGACACGTTGCTAGATTCGTGCGTTCTGCAGTCTCGAGGAGGATTCATGGCAAGCAGGCGCGCGATCGTGACAGGTTGCTCGACGGGCATCGGGCGGGCGACCGCACTGGAGCTGACGTCCCGGGGCTACGAGGTCGTGGCGACGGCGCGGCGGCTCGCGACGATCGAGGATCTGAAGGTCGCCCAGACGCTCGAGCTTGACGTCGACTCCGACGAGTCCGTCGCTGCGGCCCGCAGGAAGGTCGGGATCGTCGACGTCCTCGTGAACAATGCCGGATTCGGCGTCGAGGGGTCCGTCGAGGAGGTGCCCCTCGCCGACGTGCGTCGGATGTTCGAGACCAACTTCTTCGGCGCGGCGCGGATGATCCAGGCGTTCGTCCCCGCGATGCGCGAGCAGGGCGCGGGCTCGGTCGTCAACGTCACGTCGGTGGCAGGTATTGCGGCAGGGCCATTGGGCGGCTACTACTCGGCGTCGAAGTTCGCCCTCGAGGCGCTGTCGGAGGCCCTGCACCTCGAGGTGGGGCACTTCGGCGTGGACGTCTTGGTCATCGAGCCCGGTGGCATCGAGACGAGCTTCGGCGCAAACGTGGTCGATCACCGCGGTGGTCCATCGGCCTACGCCGAGCTCGCGGTGCTCTGGGAGAGTGCGGCGGGCACGCTCACGGGCGGCCAGCCCGCGCCCGGTCCCGAGCTCGTCGCGCTCGCGATCTGCGATGCCCTCGACNNCGTGGCGGCCACTCGCCACAGCGTGAGCTACGAGTCCTTCGAAGCGGCGATGCGCCAGGCGCTCCAGCTCGACTGGTAGTCACGGCTCACAGGGCGATCGCGTAGTAGTCCTCCGTCGCCTCGTGGGCGAATCCGAGTGACGTGTACAGGCCGAGCGCCCGGTCGTTCTCGACGGAGACCTCAAGGTGCACCCGCTCGACCCCGGCATCGTGGGCATCGCGGCAGACCCGGCGCAGCAGGTCCCGTCCGATGCCCTGTCCCTGCAGCGGCGGGTCGACGGCGAATCCGTAGACGCCCCAACCCTCTTGTGTGTGGTGGACGCGCAGGGTGGCGATGATCGCGCCGTCGCGCTCGGCGACCATCGTCGGCTCAGCAGGGGACTCGAGGTCAATTGGCCCGAAGGAGTGGCCGAACGCGGCCGTGACGAGACGCTGCACCTCCTCGGTGTCGCCGCTGACCGCAGGTCGAAGCGCGACGGAGGCGTCCGAGGGTCCGTCGGCCACCGTGCCCTGTAGCGCGAGGGCGTGCTCGGAGTGATCGAGGACGCCACCCCGTGACGTCGCCAGCTGCCGCGCCCCTACCGAGCTCCGTGGGGTGACCAGCAGGATCCCCGTGTCACCGCGCGCGCCGCAGAGCTCGGTCATCTCGTCGAGGAGCCGCGCCCCGATGCCGTGCCGCCGATGCAAGGGGTGGACCATGCCGGTGACCTCGGGTGTCGTCGACCCAAATGCGTAGAGGCCCGCGAAGCCGACCAGCTGGCCGTCGTCCCACCACAGCAGGTCGCGCACCTCGTCGGGNNAGGGAGCGTGTGAGCACGCGCAACGCTACCCATCGTGCCGCGTGTCCGCGTCGCTCTGGCGCGTCCGACGCTGGCCGCGAGCAACACGTGCGGCGCCCGGCGGTGCTGTCGACGCGCCGTTGTCGGGCATGCTGGGAGGCGTGACGGCGCGAGCGAACTGGGAGGTCTCACCAGGCTCAACCATCGAGCTCGGCGAGCTCGATGCTGCTTCGACCGCCCACTCGCCCGGCGATCGGGCCGCGACGGACGCCGTGATTCCCGGGATGCACGACGTGCTGCGCGGACTGCAGAGCCGACTGTGGGCCGAGGGCGCCCGCTCCGTGCTGGTGGTCCTCCAGGGCATCGACGCCTCCGGGAAGGACGGCACGATCTCGCACGTGTTCCGAGGCCTGGACCCGCTCGGAACGACAGTCGCGGTGTTCAAGGTCCCGAACGACCAAGAGCTCGCGCACGACTTCCTCTGGCGCGTCCACGCCCGGTGCCCTGCTGCCGGCGAGATCGGGATCTTCAACCGCTCGCA
>PLCI01000165.1:6418-14838 GCA_003135595.1 Acidimicrobiaceae bacterium
AGAAGGAGCAGCGCACGCGGCTCGACGAGCGGCTCGCGGAGCCATCGAAGCGCTGGAAGTTCCGAGAGTCCGACCTCGAGGACCGAGCGCACTGGGCTGACTACCGGGCCGCCTTCGAAGAGATGCTGGCGAAGACGTCGACGACGACCGCGCCGTGGTACGTGGTGCCGGCGGACCACAAGTGGTACCGCAACTGGGTGGTGTCCACGATCCTGATCGAGGTGCTGACCGAGATGGATCTCCACTACCCCGCCGCGAAATAGCCCGTCACGCTCCGTGACGGCGGACGCGGTCTCGGGTCAGGGCGCGGCCCGCACAATGACGACGGGGCAGCGGGAATGAGTGGCGAGGGACTCGCTCACGGACCCGAGCAGCATGCCCGCGAGCTCACCGTGGCCACGGCTCCCGACGACGAGCAGCACCGCTCGCGCCGACTCGTCACGAAGCACGACCGACGGGTGGCCCTCGAGGACCGCGAGCTCCACGTCGTCTTCGCGATCTGCGCCGAGGACCTTCTCGACGCTCTCTCGGAGGACGTCCTTGGCGTTGCCCTCGATGGAGACGTCTTCGGGCCAGACGATCGGGTCGCCGTAGAGGCTCGGCCACTCCCACGTCATCACCGCACGCAAGCGACTGCTCGTCACGCGCGCCTGCTCGGCGGCCCAACGAAGTGCCGTGAGTGAGCACTCCGAGCCATCGACGCCAACCACGATCGGCAAGTCCGGCGCTTCGTCCACTGAAATATCAGCTGCCGTGTTCATCGAATCGCCCCTTTCTGTGCCGCACATCCAGTCTGACGACAGCCTCCGACGGGCACTAGGGGCGGAGGTCCCCAATCCGATCGGTCGGGCTCGCGGCCCTCACGGCTCGAGGGCGGCCTCGAGGGTGATCTCGGGCACACCGGCGAGTGCCCTGCTCACGGGGCAGCCGGCCTTGGCCTCCTTGGCGTGCTCCTCGAATGCAGCGGCGTCGAGGCCGGGGACCTTCCCGACGGTGACGAGCGCGATGCTGGTGATCGTGGGCGAACCGTCGACGGGTCGCAGGGTGACGGTCGCGTCGGTGTGAATGCGCTCGGGCGGTGTGCCTGCCTTCGCGAGCCTGCTCGATAGCGCCATCGAGAAGCACGCCGCGTGGGCCGCGGCGATCAGCTGCTCGGGATTGGAGCCGGGCCCGTCCTCGAATCTCGACTTGAACGTGTAGCCCCCGCTGATGGTGTCGCCGGCACGGAACGTGCCGCTGCCGCTTTGGACGTCGCCGCGCCACTCCGCGCTTCCTCTTGCAGGCATGTGCCCTCCTTGGTGTTCTCGGACCGATCATCCCGATCGGGTCACACGATGTCGTCTGGCCCACGGACCTACCCTCCAGGCCGCGAGTAGTCGAATACTTGCCGATGGCACTGGCGGGCGCGGCACGCTCGTGGCGAGGCGCGCCGTCTTCGGGTTGCGGTTGGTCAAGTACGGTCCGTCGGACCCGCGCCGACACCCGCGAGGGGTCGCAGCTCGAAGACGTCTCGCGGCATCACCGTGTTAGCGTCGCCAGGTCCCGATCAAGGGGTTCGGTCATGACAGCCGCCCAGTTCGATCCAGAGGGTGCCCGCGGTCTGACCGACACCGGCCGTGCCTCGTCCGGTGGCGTGCGTCGGCGGCGGGTGACCCTCGTTGGGGCCGTGGCGAGCGCGGCGTGCCTCCTGCTTGCGGTGCCGGGCGCCTGGGCATCGTCACCGCCGCCGCCTGGCACGGCTGCCCAGGTCGCGACTCTGGTCAAGAGCTCGCACCGAATCACGTCGCTCCCGTCGAACCTCACACCGTCGGTCAGCGCGGCTGCGAACGACACGCCCGAGGTGCTCTACCCGTTTGCGAAGGACGGCTGCGCGACGCTGACACAGTGCGTCTTTGGTGACAAGTCGTCGAGCAAGGTCATCGTGCTGTTCGGTGACTCACACGCCGCGATGTGGCTGCCGTCGCTCCTCCCGATCGCGACGCACGACAGCTACAAGGTCGTCTTGCTGTTCATCATGGGCTGCCCGGCCGAGGACGTGACCATCTGGAACAAGGGGACGGGCACGAACTACACAGCGTGTAACACGGCCCGGTCGGGCGACATCAGCCAGATCAACGGGCTCAAGCCACGCGTCGTCCTGCTGGCGAGCCGGTCGGCGCAGGCGAAGAGCTCTGCGACGACCTTCTTCACGAACGCGCAGTGGGAGGTCGGGCTCGAAAAGACGATCGCGCTGCTGAGGCCGAGCAAGGCCAAGCTCGCGGTCATCGGGGACATCACGCTTCTCAACGCCGTGCCGCCCATGTGCCTCGCGGCGTACCCCACGAGCGTCCAGAAGTGCTCGGTCGCGAACCCGAACCCGATCAAGCACAACCAGGGCCACCAGGCGGGCGAGAAGGCGGCGGCCGCCGCGACGAAGACGCTCTACGTGAACACCATGCCGTGGCTCTGCACGACGACCTGCTCGCCGGTCATCGGCTCGATGCTCGCGTACTCGGACCAGTGGCACATCACCGTGACCTACGCCACCTATCTCTCGACGGTGTTTGGCGACGCCATCAAGAAGCTGCTCGTCTGACCTGGCTGCACGCCAGACCACGCCGACTCGTCAGAGTGCGACGGGCTCGATGGCAGCGAGGCGGTCGATCGCGGGCCCGAAGGTGGCCTCGAGCAACGCGGCCGGGTCGTCGCCGACCGGTGACGTCACGAGCGTGGCGACGCCGAGGCGTGCGAACGCCTCGGCGCTGCGGAGGATGTCGTCGGGGGTCGGGTCAGGCCCGAGGTCGCGGAGCATCGTCGTGACCTCGATCTCGCCGACGTCGCGGCCGACGGCGTCGCAGTGGCGCCGCAGCACGTCGATCTTGTGCGCGAGCTCAGACGGTGGCGCGATGATGTTGCACGCGTCGGCGTAGGACGCGACCAGGCGGAGCGTCTTTCGCTCCCCGCCGCCGCCGATCATGATCCGCGGCCTCGGCGCGCTCACGGGGCCCGGGTGACAGAGCGTCTCGTCGAGCTGGTAGTGCACGCCGCGGTAGGGGCCGTCGTCGTCGCTCCACATCTGCAGGCAGATCTGGATCGCCTCTTCCAGGCGCTCGAAGCGCTCGGCGGTCGGGGGGAACCCGACGCCGAGGCCGCGATGCTCGCGCTCGTACCACGCGGCGCCGATGCCGAGCTCGGCGCGCCCGGCCGAGAGCACGTCGAGGGTGGTCACGATCTTCGCGAGCAGCCCGGGGTGGCGGTAGGTCACGCCCGTCACGAGGAGGCGGAGTCGCAGGCTGTCGGTCAGTCCGGCGACGAATCCGAGCGCGGTGTAGCCCTCGAGCATCGGGTCGGTCGCCGGTGCCATGGCGTCCATCTGGAAGTAGTGGTCCATGAACGAGAGCGTTCGAACCCCGATGCCCTCGGCGCGACGCGCGAGGTCGCCGACGCGTGCCCCCATCGTCGATGAGGGCAGGGCCCAGTCGAACCGCCAGACGTGCAGGTCAAGATCCATCGTGCTCTTCTAGCCGCTGCACGCCCGGGACGCGGTCGTGATCTCCGAGTGAGAGGGCGTGCCGGCTACGGCGCGGTGTGGGCGCTGCTCGTGGACGCGGACGCGGGCTTGAGCCGCCGGAGCGGCGGGACGGTGGTCGGCGGCTGACGACGCGGGGGCAGCGCCTCGAGCATCGTCGAGGTGGCAGCGGTGACGGCGCGGACGGCGGCCTCGAACGCGTCGTCGGTCGCCGCGGATGCCTTGAGCACGCCGCTCACCTTGCGCACGTACTGGCGCGCGGCTGCCTCGACCTCCTCGTCGGTCGCGGTCGGGTCGAGGCCTCGCAGCGTCGTGATGTTTCGGCACATGCTCGCCACGCTAGGCCCCCGTGGCCCACCGCACCGCGGGCGCTCCTGGTCCTGTGTCCTCAGAGCGCGGGCAGCTCGTGCACGTCGTGGGCATCCACCGCCTCGGGGTGCGACCCGTTGCCCGCGGCGCCGTTCATGTGCTCGGCCGCGTCGTGCCGCGACGTGGCCGCGACGTGAGCCGTCGTGCGCAGCGGCGTCTCCTTCATGAGCCAGCACAGCCCGAACGCGACGACCGCGGTCGGGGCAGCCACGATGAAGACGATCTGGAGCGAGTGGTTGATCGCGTCGATGAGCGGGACCTGGATCGACGCCGGGAGCTTGTGGATCTGCTCGGGGTTCGCCGTGATCAGCCCCGACTTCGCGATGCCGATCACCGCGGGTGACGCACTCGATCGGAGCTGGCTGAGCAGCTGGTTGTTGAACACGGCGTTGAGCGCCGCGACACCGAAGGCGCCGCCGATCGTCCGGAAGAACGTGGCGGTCGACGTCGCCGTGCCGAGTCGCGCGTGCGGGACCGTGTTCTGCACCGCGACGACGAGGACCTGCATCACGAGCCCGAGCCCGATGCCGACGATGAACATGTCCACCGCGATCATCGCGTAAGGCGTGGTCGTGGTCAGCCTTGAGAGGAGCACGAGCCCGACTGCCACGGTCCCCGTGCCCATGATCGGGAAGATCCGGTAGCGCCCGGTCCTGGACACGAGCCGGCCGCTGATGATGAACGTCGTGAGCATGCCCGCGACCATCGGGAGCAGCTCCAGCCCCGACATCGTCGGTGACGCGTTCTGGACGACCTGGAGGTACAGCGGCATGAAGACGATTGCGCCGAACATCGTGAAGCCGATGACGAACGACACCGAGGACGCCACGGTGAAGTTGCGGATCTTGAACAGGTCGAGGGGGATGATCGGTTCTTCGACCCTGGTCTCCACGTAGCAGAACACGGCCAGCAGGGCGACCGCCAGCCCGCCCATGCCGAGTATCTCTGGCGACAGCCACGCGAAGGTCGAGCCGCCCCAGGTGGTGAGCAGGATGATCGCGGTCACCCCCGCCGACAGCAGCGTGAGGCCGAGTATGTCGATCTTGTGCGGGATCCGCACGGTGGGGATGTGGAGCACCATCGCGATCGCGAAGAGCGCGACGATCCCGATCGGGACGTTGATGTAGAAGATCCAGCGCCAGGTGAGGTGCTGGGTGAAGAAGCCGCCGGCGAGCGGCCCGAGCACGCTCGACAGGCCGAAGGTCGCACCGAAGTACCCCATGTACCGGCCCCGCTGGCGCGGGGGGATGACGTCGCCGATGATCGCCTGGGCGCCGACGATCAGCCCGCCCGCACCGACCCCCTGGATCGCGCGGCACGCGATCAGCTCGATCATCGACTGGGACAGCCCCGAGAGCATCGAGCCCACCAGGAAGATCACGATCGCGAGCTGGAAGAAGCTCTTGCGGCCGTAGAGGTCGCCGAGCTTGCCCCACAAAGGGGTCGAGATCGTCGACGCGAGGAGGTACGCGGTCACGACCCACGCGAGGCGGTTGAGGCCGTGCAGGTCGCCCGCGATCGTGGGCAGCGCGGTGGACACGATCGTCTGGTCGAGTGACGCGAGGAACATCCCGAGCATCAGGGCGCTCAGGATCACGATGATCCGGTGGTGCTCTTCCTTCGAGAACTCGTGCTCGACCGGAGCCTGGGATGTGGAGGTGAGCTCAGTCGCCACGCGTGCCGTCCAGCTGGAGCGCAAGGCGCTCAGAGAATCGCTCGAGCAGGCTCGCGAACGTCGCCCGCTCCTCGTCGGTCCACCCGTCGAGGAGCTCATCGAGCCACGTGCGACGCGCGACGCCGAGCCGCTCGATCGTCGATCGCCCCTTCGCCGTCAGGCGGATTCGGTGGGCGCGTCGGTCCTCGGGGTCGTCCAGCCGCGCGACGAGGCCAAGCCGCTCGAGCTGCTGCAGCTTGCGCGTCACCGTCGGCGTGTCGACGCCGAGCCGTTCTGCCAGTGCAGTGACTCTCGGTGGCTCCGACCCGCTGCGGTCGAGCTTCGACAAGAGCGACGCCCCGGCGCGGTCGAGCCGGATGCCCGCGGCCCGCAGCAGTCGCTCGTGGAGGCGAGGCTGGTGGACGGCCTGGGCGATGGTCGAGAGCCCGCCCAGGATGCGATCGGTCGCCGCGCCCGACCTCGCCCGGGGTCGGGCGGTAGTTGCTTGCGACATGCAACTATCTTAGGGAGCGCGGCACGCCGCCGTGCGGGCGCCCCCGACTCAGCCAGCCGGCAGCGTCCGGCGCAGCGCGGGCGGTGCCTTCGCGAGCCACGCCTCCGTCAGGAGCTCGTCGATGAGCGGGGCAGGGGTCGTTCGAACGGTCACGACGACGCCACGGAGCTTGGCGCCCCAGTAGAGGGGCTCGCACCCAGCGGGCGCCTCCGCGCACGCTGCGGCGACCTCGTCCTCGCCGACCAGGATGCGCACGTGCTGGTCGTCGGGGACCGTGGCGAAGATCTTGCCTCGCACCCGAAACGAGCTGATCTCGTGGTGGGGCTGCTCGGTCGTCTCTGGGAGCGAGAGCGCCTGCTCTCGGACCCGGCGCATCGTCGTCACGTTCGCGTCCCCTTGAGGTGCCGCGCATGGGCGTCGCCGACGATCGCGGCCGTCGCCATCATCACAGTCTGTTGCGCTCGGCACGAGCGCCCGCGGATGCCGGCTTCTCGTGGCGCGATTGGTCGAGTGCTCCTACACTCCGCACGACTGGCAGCGAGGGGATCACGATGGCGTTCGTCCAGGTCATGACGTACAAGACGGAGCACCGCGCCGAGATGGACGCGGCATTGCAACGATGGCTGGAGGACACCCAGGACGTCCGCCGGGCGCGCAGGCGCCTGCTGCTCCGGGATCGCAACGCCGAGGACAGCTACATGGAGGTGGTCTTCTTCGACTCCTACGAGGACGCCATGCACAACTCGCGGCTGCCGGCGACGACGATGCTGTCGCAGCAGTTCGAGCGGTTGATCTCAGACGGCTTCCACTTCCGGGACTTCGACGTCGCGGACGAGGAGCTGTGAGCGCGGGCTCGTCGTCTCGCGCGCGAGCGTCCGCCTCGGGCTCGTCGTCCTTCACGCTGGACGTCTTCACGAGCGACGAGCCCTACTGCTCGATCGACGGCACCGACTACACGCGCTCGCGGATCGAGAAGACGTTCCACGGTGACCTCGAGGCCACGAGCACCGTCGAGATGCTCTCTGTGCGCGGAGAGGATGGCGGCGCGGGCTATGTCGCGATCGAAGCCGTGCGCGGCACGCTCGCTGGTCGGACCGGCTCCTTCGCCATCCTGCATGCGGGAACCATGACCGAGGACTCGATGTGGGCCCGCTGGCCGATCGTGGAGGGTTCAGCGACGGGCGAGCTTGAGGGGCTCACCGGCGAGGCTCGGATCGAGATCGCCCCGGACGGCGCACACACGCTGCACTTCGAGTGCCGCCTCTGAGGCCAGCACCTCGCCGACCAGGTCGCGACTCGGCTCAGCGCTCCGTGGGCTCGGCGAGCTCCGGTCCGTTGCCCCGCTTGAGCTTGGGTGCCTTGCGCTTCACCTCGACCGCACCGAACGCGGACATGCCCCGCAGGTGCAGCGTCACGGTCGGGGTCCCATTCGAGGGACCGGCCTCCTCGCGCGCCCCGAAGATCGCTGCCCCCTCGTCGATGACTCGGACCCAGTCCGGGATCGTGATCTCGATCGCGCCGAAGACCGAGTTCGCCACGCAGAGCACCTCGGGCGCGTCGAACTGCGCGTCGCGGAAGTCGAGCTCGATCGCGCCGAAGATCGCCGTGGCGCGGAACTCGGTGGGCACCTGCCAGCCGCCCTTTCGCGTGCGGGCACCGAAGATGGCCAGGAGTCCGCGGCGGCTGGCGGGCGGGGCCACCACGTGCACCTCGGGTGAGGGCTCCTCGTGCGGAGAGAGATCCGTCGTGATGACCTCGAGCTCGCCGATCGTCCTCGCGTGGAGCGTCTGGGTCATGAGGTCGTGATGCTCCTCGACGCTCAGTCGCCCATCCGAGGTGGCGTCGGAGAGCAGCTTGAGCACCCGGTCGCGGTCGGCATCCGAGGCTCTCGTCGTCGTGGGCCGCGGCACCAGATCGGACACGGCGCAAGCCTACCGACGGGCGGTTCGCACGGTGGGGGTCGCGTTCAGCGGCTCGGGACGACGGCCTGGGGGGTCGCGCTCGAGAGCCAGCGGAGCTCGTCGAAGGTCGTGGGGAACACGGCGTTGGGAGTGCCTGCCGCCGACCAGATCTCTGCGTGCTGCTCGAGGTCGCTGTCGAGGTACACCCGGAGCCGAGCGGGCCAGTTGATCGGGGCCACCCCACCGATCGGCTGGCCCGTCGCGGCTCGAACCTCGCTCGCGTTGGCCATCCGGATTGTCGCGGCCCCGACGTCGCGGGCGAGGAAGGCCGTGTCCACCCGGTGCGCGCCGCTCGTGATCACGACGATCGGCTCGTCGTCGGCCATGAACACGAGGCAGCTCGCGATCGCCGCGAGCTCGCAGCCGAGCGCGGCCGCCGCGTCCGCGGAGGTCTTGGTCGACTGGGTGAACTCA
>PLCI01000051.1 GCA_003135595.1 Acidimicrobiaceae bacterium
GCGAACACGTCGCGGCCGTCGAAGGTGCCGGTCCTGCCGGAGGCGTGCGAGCCAGTCGCGAGCTCGACGGCGTTGCGGGTTCCGCCGAGCGCGTCCGCGGCCCAGCCGAGCAGGCCGTTGTCAGGGCCGACCAGGAAGCGGGGCTGCGACGCCACCTCGAGGGCGATGCCGCGCCGCGTGCTCCCGACGCCGGGGTCGACGACCGCGCACACGACGCCATCGCCGAGATGCGGCACGGCGCGCGCGAGCAGCGCCGCCCCGGCAGCCACGTCGTAGGGCGCGATGTTGTGGGACAGGTCGATGACGCGGGCGTCCGGCGCGAGGCGCGCGATGACGGCGTGCAGGACGCCGACGAACTCGTCGTCGAGGCCGTAGTCCGTCGCGAGGAAGACGGTGCCCGTCAACGTCCGAGCTGGTGGGACCGCTCCGTCGCGCTCGCGACCGCCTCGATGAACGCCGAGCGGACCGCACGCGCCTCGAGCGCGCGGAGCCCCGCGGCCGTGGTCCCGCCCGGCGAGGTCACCTGTGCGCGCAGCGACTCGGGCGACTGGCCCGTCGCGGCGAGGAGCGCCCCCGCACCCTCGAGCGTGCCGACGACGAGCGTCGTCGCGATCTCACGGGTCAGTCCCTGGAGGACGCCGGCCTCGATCAGCGCCTCGACGACGAGGTACAGGTACGCGGGCATCGAGCCCGACAGGCCCGTGACGACGTCGAGCTGGCGCTCGGGCAGTCGCACGACGGCGCCGAGCGCCCCGAGCACCCCCGACGCCCAGTCGAGGTCCGCCGACGTGGCGTGGCTCCCCCCGGAGATCGCCGACACGCCCTTGCGCACGAGGACCGGGGTGTTCGGCATCGCGCGCACGACGGCCGCCTGGCCCGGCAGGACCGCCTCGATGCGCTGGGTCGACATGCCCGCCACGACGGACAGGACCCGCCGCACGCCGGCAGCGCCGAGGAGGCGTGCCGCCCCTTCGGCTGCCTCGGGCTTGACCGCGAGGACCGCCCCCGTCTCGGCGTCCACCTGGTCGAGCGCGACGGCGTCGTCGATCGCCACCCCTGGGTGCAGTTCGGCGAGGGCGGCGCGCCGGACGGGGTCGACCTCGGCGATGCCGAGCTCGCCCGCTGTGCACCAGGAGGCCTCGAGGAGCCCCGCTGCGATCGCCCCTCCGATCTGGCCCCCTCCGACGATCACGAGTCGGAGCGGCATGCCGCAACGCTACCGGGGAGGTCCTCGGCGGCCCCCCGTGTGGGGTGCCGCGGCACGGCGCCGACTCGCTCGACTATATTGAGCAAATGCTCAAAGCATTTGCTCAAATCCGGCAGGTCTCGTGAGCGCGAAGCAACGGCGCAGCACCGCGGTCGCCGAGCGCGCGTCGACGACCAGGACGTCGCTCGTGGCGGCGGCCGTAGCCGTCCTGCGCACCGAGGGATTCGCTGCCGCGACCGCCCGTCACGTCGCGGCGCGCGCGGGCTNNTCGGTGCACGCGCCGAGCGAGCTCGTCGAGCTCGCCGTGCGGATCTTCACCGAAGACGTCGCGTCCGGGGACGCCACGCTGCTCGTCGAGATGATCGCGGGCTCGGTCTCCAACCCAGAGCTGGGCGCGGCGGTCAAGGCGCGCGTCGAGCCGTGGAGCGAGTTCGCGACCGACGCGCTCGCGTCGGCGTTCGCGAGCTCGCCCCTGCTCGGGATCGTCGGCGCCGACGAGCTCGCCTACTCGGTCGTCGCCCTCTACCTCGGACTCGAGCTCCTCAGCCACCTGGACGGCGACACCACCAAGGCGATCGCCGTCTTCGATCGGGCGCGGAGCCTCGCCGCGCTCGCCGACGTCTTGGCCACCACGACGGCACCCGCGACCGACCCGCACAGGAAGGCATCCACGTGACACCCAGCACCGAGGCCCGCGCGGCGAGCGGGGACGGACGCCAAGACGACACCGGCGTCGACACCGTGACGGGCGCGTTCAGCTACTCAGGCCGTGCGATCGCCGCCGAGCTCACGGCACGTGGGCGCCGCGTCCGCACCCTCACGGCGCATCCACAGAGGGCGGTCGACACCGCGATCGAGGCGACGCCGCTCGACTTCGACGACCCGCGCGGGCTCGCGGCGTCGCTCGAGGGCACCACGACGCTCTTCAACACCTACTGGGTCCGATTCGCCCACGGCACGACGACGCACGAGCGCGCCGTCGACAACACGAAGACCCTCTTCGCCGCCGCCAAGCAGGCAGGGGTCAGCAAGATCGTGCATGTCTCGATCCTGCACCCCTCGTCGTCGTCGCCGTACCCGTACTTCCGCGGCAAGGCGCTCTGCGAGCGCGCGCTCGCAGAGTCGGGCGTTGCCTCGGCGGTCCTGCGCCCCTCGGTACTCTTCGACGAGCACGGGGTGCTGCTCAACAACATCGCGTGGCTCCTTCGCCGCCTCCCGGTCTTCGCCGTCGGCGGGCGCGGCGACTACCGCGTGCGCCCGATCCACGTGGCGGACCTGGCGAGCCTCGCCGTGGACGCCGCGGGCTGGACCGAGGACCGGACCGTCGACGCGGTGGGGCCCGAGCGCCCGACCTTCAACGAGCTCGTGGGCGAGATCCGAGCCGCCGTGCAGAGCCGCGCGGCCATCGTGCACGTCCCGGGGCCTGCGCTCGTCCTCGGCTCACGGGTGCTCGGACTCGCCCTGCGCGACGTGCTGCTCACGCGCGACGAGTACGCGTCCATGGCCGGGGGGCTCGCGGACTCCACGGCGCCCGCGACCGGTGCGACGAGCCTGTCGACGTGGCTGGGTGAGCACGCCGACGAGCTCGGCCGGACCTACGCGAGCGAGCTCGACCGGCACTTCCGCAGCTGACCTACCGGCGCGGCCGGCGTCGGTAGTGCGCGGGGAACCCGAGCGACATCACCGTCGGGTACACCTCGTCGAGCTCGCCCACGATCGCGCCGCACAGCCGATCGAGCTCTTCGACATCGACGGACGCGGCCGGCACGCGCGCGACGAGGTAGAGCCCCTGCTCGGGCCCGATCGCGTAGGCGGTGCCGAGCAGCGACGCGTTCCTCGCGAGCATGAGCGCGTAGATCTCGACGGCCGACTCGTCGGGCGCGGGCATGACCTCGGCCTCGGCAACCAGCGTGCGCTGCCCGAGCGTCAGCCAGATCGCGATCACGTCCTTTTCGGTGCCCTTGAAGCGCAGCACCCAGCGGTCGGTCGCGGTCCGGTCGGTCACGGCTCGGTGCTCGACGCCGAGCAGGTCCCCGGAGCCTTCCCACGCGAGCTCGAATGCCCCGACTGCCGTGGTGACCGTCTCACGGTCGGCGTCCGCGGCGAGCGGCGCCTCGGGCACTAGGCGCAGCTGACGAGCCGAGACGCCCGGGTGGTGCGCACGATCGTGTCGAAGCGGGCCGCCGCGGCGCGCCACGTGTAGCGCTGGGCGCGGAGCACCGCGGCGGTCGACAGCCGCATGGCGAGGAGCGGGTCCGCCGTCACCCACTCGACGGCGTCCGCCCAGGCCCGCGGGTCGCGCTCGGCGACGAGCAGCCCCGTCGTGCCGGCGTCGACGAGTGCGGCGAGGCCGCCGACGTCGGCTGCCACGACGGGCGCGCCGCACGCAGACGCCTCGAGCGCGACAAGCCCGAAGGACTCCGCCATGGACGGGACGAGGCACGCGTCCGCGGCGCGGTAGTAGGTGCTCAAGAGCTCATGGGGCTGCGGCGCGACGAACTGGACTCGGCCCCGGCCGACGTCGCCGGCCTGCTCGTGCAGCGACGCCTCGTAGGCGTCGCCCGCGGGACCGCTCGGTCCACCGACGACGACGAGCCGGTGGCTCCCCCCGCGGCGGGCGAGCTCGCCGAGCGTCGCGACCGCGAGGTCCGCGCCCTTCAGCTCTTGGAGTCGTCCGGCAAAGAGCAGCAGCGGCCCTTCGGGGTCGATGCCGAGCGCCCGACGCGCCTGCGTGCGGTCGCCGGGCCCGAAGTAGGCATGGTCGACGCCGAGCGGGACGACCGCGACGCGGTCAGCGTCGACGCCGAGCACGCCCGCCAGCTGGGCAGCCTCCACGTCGCAGCTCGCGAGCACGGCGTCGGCGCACGCGACAATGGCGTCCTCGGCGGCCGCCCGGGCGGGGTCCGCCGCGCCTCCAGCCTTGATCCGCTCGACGGTGTGGAACGTCACGAGCAGCGGCACGTCGAGCTCGTGCTTCAGGGCGTGCCCCGCGATGCCCGAGAGCCAGTAGTTGGCGTGGATCGCGCCGTAGCAGTCGGGGCTCTCGAGCATGCGAGCCAGGACGCCCTCGGTGAAGGCGTCGACGTGGGCGACCAGGTCGTGCTTGTCGAGCGGCCTCGGGGGCCCGGCGAGCACACGGTGCAGGCGCACGCCCGGCTCGATGTCGACGACCGGCGATGCCGAGGGCGCCTCGAGGCGCGTGAAGACGTCGACGTCGTCACCTCGTCGGGCGAGCGCGGCCGCGAGCTCGCGCACGTAGACGTTCATGCCGCCGCCGTCGCCCGTCCCGGCCTGGGAGAGCGGCGAGGTGTGGAAACTCAGGACGGCGAGGCGCGCCATGGGAGCGAGAGCCTACCGGCGGGTCTTGGGCTCGCCCTCGGGCACAGGGTCGCCAGGTTCCTCGGGCGGCGGCGTGCCGACGAACGAGTGGTACACGCCGAGCATCGCCTCCTTCTGGGCACGCGTCATCCGATGGTCGTGCAGGATCGCGTCCTCGAGCCCCTCGCGGTGACGCGGGTCGAGAATGCCCGCGCGCACGTAGAGCGTCTCGGCGGAGATCTTGAGGCCCTTCGCGATCTGCTGGAGGATCTCGGCCGACGGGCGGCGAAGTCCGCGCTCGATCTGGCTCAGGTACGGGTTCGACACCTCGGCGAGCTCACTCAGGCGCCGCACCGAGAGTCGCGCGTTCTCGCGCTGCTCGCGGATGAACGCGCCCAGCTCGGCGAGTCGGTCGGTCGTCTCCCTCGGCACGGCGCGAGCCTACGTCCCCTCTCCGTGGGCGTATCTGCGAACGACGAGATGACGGATCGCACTGACGGGCACCGCACCGAAGTGCCTCGAGTCCGTCGATGCGGCCTCGTTGTCGCCCTCGACCGTGGCGGATCCCTCGTCGATCGAAGCGACGCGCTTGACGAGCCGGCGACCCGGGGACGTCGGGTCGCTAAGTGCGACGAGGTCGCCGACGCGGAGCGGGCGGCAGCGCCGGACCACCAGCAGCCGGTCGCCCGAGATGAATGTCGGCGCCATCGACGAGCCGACCACCTCGACGCGCTCCAAGCCCCAGGCGGCGAGCGCGGCGATCGCCGCGAGCAGTTCGCCCGCCTGGACCCAGGTCCGCGTCGCTAACCTCGGCACAACTCCATCGAATCGCGGTCACGTGACCGCCGCAACTCGACGAAAGGCCATGACCATGTCGCTGCTTGATGCCTCGCTCCGGATGCTCGACCACCTCACGCCTCCCCGACACGTCCACGCGCACTGCGACCTGCCCTGCGGCGTCTATGACCCGGCCCAGGCGAGGATCGAGGCCCAGAGCGTGAAAGCGGTCATGGAGAAGTACGCCGCCTCGAACGACGCGGACTTCAAGGTCCGCGCCACGATGATCAAAGAGGAGCGCGCCGACCTCGTGAAGCACCACCTCTGGGTCTTGTGGACCGACTACTTCAAGCCCGAGCACCTCGCGGCTCACCCACAGCTCCACGAGCTGTTCTGGAAGGCGACCAAGACGGCCGGCGATGCGAAGAAAACGAACGACGTCGCGGTCGGCGATCGCCTCCTGGCCGAGATCGACGAGATCGCCGAGATCTTCTGGGCGACCAAGAAGTAGCGAGGACTACTCGGCGCGGTGTTCGTCGCAGCCCCGCTGCGTCGGGTGCGCGCTCAGCGTCTCGTCGCTGAGCGGCGCCCCGCACACCTCGCACGCCCGGTAGGTCCCCTCGGAGAGCCGAACGAGCGCTCGGTCGACGTCATCGAGCAGCGCCGTGGCTTCGTCGATGACCTCCGGGCGCGCGTCCACGGTCCGATGGTACTGAGGGGCGTCCCCTCAGTAGACCATCGGGCAGGCCTGGAGCTGCACGTACTGGGAGTCGACGGCGATCACGTTTGCCGTGTAGGTGTCGCCGGGCGACACCGTCGTCCCGGTCTCAGGACCTGAGAGCGCCCACGAGGGGAGGAGCCAGCTCGTCCCGTCGGTGAGCGAGTAGGTCGCGAGCTGCATCGTTGCCTGGTTGATGTTGACGTTGATCACGGGCTCAGGGATCGTCGTGGGCGGGGTCGTCGGCGGGGTCGTGACCGGCGGGGAGGCGCTGCCGACCGGGCCTGAGGACGGCGCGCCGCCGGGCGCGGAGCCCGACGAAGACCCGGACGAGTTCGTTGTCCCGGTGGACGGCGCGACACCCATCGGCATGATGCCGCCGCAGAAGACGAAGCCGTTGTGCGCGATGACCACGTTGACGGCATCGGTCTGGGAGATCGTCGGGTACGTCGATTGCGCCGTGGCGGTCACGAACTCGCCGCTCACCGAATTTTTCACGCTGTTCGGCCCGTACGAGACGTAGAAGCTCTGGTCGGTCGACAGCCCGTCGACGAGAATCGGGATCGAGACGTCGACTTCGGTGCCGTAGTTCGACACCGACGGCGTCCCGAGGTCGTTCGAGACTCCCAGGGTCGTCTCGAACAATGTCAGTGCGTCCTGTGCGGCCTGGTCGTTCGTCGGGAGCGGTCCCGTCGGGTCCGTGGGCGCCGTCGTGGTGCCGCCCGGCGACGTCGTCACGGTGGGTGTCGCGCTCGAGAAGTACCAGTTGACGATCCCGTTGGACGTGTAGGTCGAGACGTCGGGGCCGTTGTCGGGGCCCACCTGGTACGAGCCGCCGCCGAGCGAGGTCACGTCACCGGACACGCCAAGCTCCTGTGCGATCTGGCTCGCCGCCGTCGCGGCGTCGATGCTCGACGACAGCACGTACGCCGTGCCCGAGCCTTGGGAGGAAGAGAGGCTCGGGTCGGCCGTGAAGTTGAAGGTCTCGTACGGGATCATCATCGCGCCGAAGCCCTGCTTTGACGCGCCGGGCTTGGTGGGGCCTGCGCTGTGGGTGCTCCCGAGGGCGATGATCGGGAGGTTCTGCGCCGCGGACTGGATGCCCAAGATGCCGGCGATCACGAGGCCACCGGAGCCCACGAGTGCGCCGAGCGACGCGAACTGGAAGTGGCGCCATGTCCACGTCTTCGGCATCGGGGTCATGGCGTGGCGCGAGACTCGCTCGAGCGCGCCCTCGGTCATCGGTGCGACCTGGGCTGCGGGATCGACAGCGGCGATCCTCGACAGCAATTCGTCATGACCATTGAGACGCTCCATTGCGTCCTCCTCTTGTGCGACTACCCGGTACCTGTTGCGTACGCGGCGAGACTTTCCTGTGAATCCTCAGCGAGAATCGCCAGCAGATGTGCCTTCGCCTTGGAGAGTCGGATGGCCGCGGCGTTGACGGACACGTCGAGGGCGATGGCCAGCTCGTCGGGTCCTAAGCCTTCCCACGCAGTGAGGAGGAGCGCCTCGCGCTCCTTGTCGGGCAGTCGATCCAGCGCCTCGCGGAGTCCCATGTCCGCGATGGCCACGTCCTCGGCCGCCGGAGCAGCCGCTCGCGGTCGAATCGGCGCGATGATGCGATCCCGGCGAGTGCTTCGGTGCCGCGCGTTGGAGAGTCGGTGTTTGGCGACGCCGAAGAGCCACGGTGCCTCCGCACCAACGGGGATGTCGTCGAGCCGCAGCCAGGCCACCGCCATAACGTCTGCCAGGAGGTCCTCGGCGTCGTTCGCGTCGCTCACCACGTGGCGGCGACGGATGTAGCGGTGCACGGCGTCGCCGTGGTCGCGGACGAGCCGAGAGAATCGTGCCTCCCGGTCCGTCTCGGTCATAACCCTCACCTTCGCGAGTCTGCAGCGTCTCTCTGTCCCTGTCGGGACTCGGCCGCAACTTTCCACAAAGTCTCCAGTGTGTGCGCCGTGGGCCGGCGGACCGGTCACGCCGGATGAGATCGCACCCCGGCAGCCGGCCCGGCACAGGGGGGTGCTGCGTTCTCCGGCGCCGAGCGAAAGGGCCGTTCAATAGTTGAAGCAACTTCACCTGAATCGTCGCGAACATCCGGGAGCCCCGGGGGCCGACTGCATGAATAATTCGTTATTGTCACCCGAACCGCCTCAAACTCGAGGCTCAGCGGGAGGGCAACGTGCGACTCTTCGGTATGTCTCGTCTTTTGGTTGGTGCGCTGTCGGCCGGCCTAATCACGCTCGCGGTCCCGGTCGAAGCGGGTGCGTCGGTCAAGGTAACCCAGCAATGGGCGCTGTCAGGTGGTGCAGGCGACCAGTTCGGCTTCGACACGGCGCTGCAGGGCAACACGCTCGTTGTGGGCGACGCGAACCACAACGGCTCGGGCGCGGTCTTCGTGTACACGCATACAAAGTCTGTCTGGACCAAAGAAGCGACGCTGACCGGCAAGGACACGATTGCCGGCGACTCGTTTGGCAACGCGGTGGCGCTCCAGGGCTCGACGCTCGTGATCGGCGCGCAGGGTCACAACGGTGCCCGAGGCTCGATCTATGTCTTCACGGGGTCCGGCAAGTCCTGGAAACAGACCCAAGAGCTCACGGTCACCCCGTCGGGCGCCTACGGGCAGTTCGGGTGGTCCGTCGCGATCTCGGGATCGACCATCGTCGCAGGCGCGCCCAATGTCTCGGGTGCAGCGTTCGTCTTCACCAAGTCCGGCCTCGGCTCATGGACACTGCGCAAGCAGCTGACCGCGAGCGATCAGGTCAACGGCGACGGCTTCGGGTACACCGAGGCGGTCAACGGATCCACGATCTTCGTGGGCTCGCCGTACCACGGCGCGACCGCCGGCGAGGTCTACGTCTTCACCGGCTCGGGCAACTCGTGGAAGCAGCGCACCGAGTTCCGAGGGAAGGACACCGTCGCGAGTGACAACTTCGGCCTGGGCGAGCTTGTGGCATCTGGCTCCGACGTGTTGGTCGCGGCGCCCTTCCACGCGACGGGCGCCGGCGCGGCCTACGTATTCACCGGGTCTGGCGGGACTTGGAAGCAGCAGGCCGAGCTCAAGGGCAAGGACACCGCGGCCGGCGACCACTTCGGCTTCGGCGAGGCGATCGATGGCAGCACCATTGTCATCGGCGCAGACCGCCACGTACCTGGCGGCGTCGCGTACGTGTTCACTCGCTCCGGCACCACTTGGAAGCAGCAGGCCGAGTTCAAGGGCAAGAACACGACGACCGGCGACGTGTTCGGACGCTCGGTGAGCCTGTCCGCGACCGGGTCAGTCGTGACGGCGGCAGTGGGCGCGCCGTTCCATGCCAGCAACGCTGGCAGCGTCTACCTCTTCCGAGTCTGAGGGCATTCGAAGTCTCTGCTTGCGAGATCTGGTCACGCGCGGCCACGCCGCGCGTGACCAGATGCGAAGCCGCCACAGCCACTCAGATACGGTTTGGCGGGGCCGCTAGCTCATCCGGAAGAGCAGGGGACTTTTAATCCCAAGGTGCCGGGATCGAGACCCGGGCGGCCCACAGAATTCGGCCAGTTCAGGCGGGTTGCGCGCTTCACGTGCGGATTCGCATTTGCTACTCCTTGCTACTAGCGAGCTAGAGGACGGCAATCGAAGGGATGGAAATCTCGCCAGGCCAAGTCAGATCGATCTCGGGGGTCGTCCCGGGCGTTTCTGCCCCGATCCAATGGTGCCGGGATCGAGATCCGGGCGGTTTCCTATGCGCCAGTTGAAGTCTTGGGCCGCGCCGGCGAATCTGGACGTACCTTTCACGCATGCTCCGCGGCGTCGTCCCGAAATTCCTGGTCGCTACCGCGATGGGCGCGATGGTGCTTCTTGGAGCCAGCGAATTTGCCTCGGCCGAGCCTGGTTTCTCACCGGTCCAGGTAATGCCAAAACCTCCAGGATTTCCTGGCTGGGGCTCTTTGTCCTGCGCGTCGGCGACGTCCTGCACCGCGGTGGCCGGCCCGGGAGCAGCAGGCGTCTTGATGGCGGTCACCGAGTCGTTGGGCACGTGGGGGGCACCGGTGACGGTCGCGCTTCCGCCAGGCGATGTCACTGGAGGATTGAACGACGTCTCGTGTCCGTCGGTTGGCGACTGCGTTGCTGTTGGTTACGCAGTGTCGACTCTCGGTGCAACACAGCCATTGATCGTGTCCGAAGTATCCGGGACGTGGGGAACGCCGATTATTGCAGCGCCACCCCCGGGTGCACCGACAGGTGCCCAGGAACTCGCCGAGCATTCGGGTGTGGCGTGCAGCTCGGTCGGTAACTGCACGGCGGTTGGGTCATATCGAGGCGCCGACAGCAACGGACATCCCATGGTCGAGGTTGAGTCCTCCGGAAGCTGGGGTGCGACGCTGTCCCTCCCCGCCGCCACCGGCTCGAGCCAGCTGCCGCGCGTCTCGTGCACGTCGCCGGGCAACTGCACCGTCGTCGCCGAAACGAACTCGTGGACGGAGACGGCAGGGACATGGGGGACACCAACCCTGATCGCGCCATCTCCCGGGACCCCCTACTCGGTCTTCTTCGCGGCTGACGTCGCTTGCCCGAGCGCAACAACCTGCATAGCCGTAGGTCACGTGAGCAGCGATCGGAACTGGCAACCGGCCGTCGTGACCGCCACGTCCGGGACGTGGGGCTCGCTCAGCCTCCTTTCGACGCCGATCCTCTCGCCGGACACCGGCGTGTCCGGTCTCGGTGCCATTTCGTGTCAGGCGACCGTGTGCGTGGCAGTCGGATCCGCCTCGAACGACTTCGGCCCTAATCAGCAGGACTATCCGATCGCCGTGACCTGGTCGAGCGGACGTGGAGTTCGATGGGACTGGAGGACGTCGACCCGGCTGGAGCGGGCCAGAGAGACGGATCGTTCCCCACTTCCGTGGCGTGCACCTCAGCGACACAGTGCCTCACCATCGGTCTTGCCGGCGTCTACACGTGGTCAGGGGGGCCATTCGGGGTGTATGAGTACTCGGCGGTCATCACGCCCGTGCGACCGGTCATCGCGCCCGGTCCTCCTGCTGCCGTCGGGGCGGTGCCGACACTTGGTGGTGCAAGGGTCTCGACCTCGCCACCTGAAGACGACGGAGGCTTGCCGATCACGTCGTTTACCACGACCGCCGCTCCCGGCGGTCAATCGTGCACCTCTGCACTTGATGAGTGCAACATCACAGGGCTCGTGAACGGCCGGCAGTACGTCGTGACCGCCACGGTCAGCAACGGGTTCGCCTCGTCACCACGCGTCGTCTCGACCGCATTCGTCGTCGGCGCGGTTCCCACTGTCCCCACACTCCTCCGCGTCGCTCTTGTGGGTGACACCGCTGCCATTAGCTGGCGCGCTTCTAGCTCGCCTGCAGGTGAGCCCATACACCGCTACATCGTCCAAGCTCGGGACAATCGAGGTGGGCGCCGTGAGTGTGCGACGAGGTTGGACTCCTGCCCCATTGGAGGCCTCGTGAAGGGCCACAGGTACATGGTCTCTGTTTCCGCGATCGACGCGAGCGGCGCGTCACCTCTAGCGAGGATCCAATTCATCGCAAGTTGAAGGGCGGACCCCAGAAGCCTTCTCAGACCGTTTCGGGAGAGGGACCGCCGTCCCTGAGCTCGACGGTTGCGCCGTCTGCGCGTCTGTATCGGATAACCCGACATCCCCAGATCCGAGCGTTCGTAGCCAATCTTGATGATCGAGCTACTCGATGCCGTGCTCGAGCGCGTACCGGATGAGCTCGTTGCGCCTCGTCAGGTGCAGCTTGCCCAGGATGTTGCGAACGTGGTTCTCGACGGTCTTCTCCGAGATGAAGAGCGCTTCACCGACCTCTCGATACGAGTGACCTCTGGCGACGAGCTGCAGCACCTCGCGCTCGCGCTCGGAGAGCGCTCCGGCGTCCTTGCGCATCTTCGCGATCCGTCGGAACTCCGTGAGCACGAGCGCGGCCAGCGCCGGGGAGAAGACCGGCTCGCCGCGCGCCGCCGCGACGAGGGAGGCACGCAGCTCGTCCGAGGGCGTCGACTTGACAAGGTACCCGATCGCGCCTGCCGCGACGGCGTCGAGCAGGTCGCGCTCTGCCTCGGACACCGTGAGGATGACGACCGGCGTTGACGGGGCGCATGCCTGGACCACCGCGATGCCACCGCCTTCGGGCATCCGGAGGTCGCACAGCACCAGGTCCGGCTTGAACTCCTGGACCGCTGCGATCGCGTCACGTGCGTTGGTCGCCGTTGCCACGACCTCGAACCGTTCGCCGAGCTCCTGGGTGACGCCCCGAAGCCAGATCGGGTGGTCGTCGGCCACCACCACGCGGATCACGCCCACAGTCTCACCTCGACACCCATGCCGTCTCGAGCCACAAGCTCGACTCGGCCGTCGATCTCCCTGGCGCGCCCTCGAATGGAGCTCGTCAGGCCAAGTCCTTCACGCACGGACTCCACGTCGAAGCCGACCCCGTCGTCCTTGACCGAACAGAAGAGCCCCTTTCTGCCGAACGGCTCGACGAAAACCGTCACTTTCGCAGCACGTGCGTGCTTGCCGACGTTGGCGAGCGCCTCGGAGATCACGCCGAGCACCACGTCGGCTCGGTGCGCCGGCAGCGACGGGGTGTCATCAGCAACGAGGACCGTCGCACGCGTCGAGGTGTGGCGCAACTGCTTGCTCACCAGCTGCTGGATCGAGGACCGAAGCTCGCCGGCGTCAACGCGCTGTCGGCGCGATCCAGATCCGGGGAGACCCGCCTGGCCGTGGCCGATGCCCGCCAGGAACGCCCGGAGGTCGCGCTCCTGCTCCTTGGCGAGCGCGGCGAGGTCGGGATCGCCGCTCCGTCGCTCGATCACGGCCAGGGTCTGCAGCACGCCGTCGTGCAGCGTGCGGCTGACCTCGTCGCGCGCGCGGGATCTCGAGAGCGTCTCGTCATAGGCGTGGATCACTCGAACCGCGGACCCGGTTGCGACGCCGTAGACCGCGTAGAGCACGAAGGACGTGATGACCGCGAGGACGGCGCTCGAGTGGAGCGAGACGCCGTTGAGCGGAGCGGCGAGGGTGTGCGCCGCACCCATGACCGAGCCGGCTGCGAGGCCGAGCCACGGGCCCAGCGCGACGCCCGCGCTCAGCACCCCAGCGATCGGCCACGAGCCCGCGAGACCTGCCTGCGTCGAGCCAACGTGGCCGGTCCGGAACACGAGTCCGTCAAAGAGCAGCAGCAGCGCCCCGAGGAGCACCTCGCCGCCGACGACGGGGACGCTCGTGAGCGCCGCGGGCTGAGCGACGTTCAGCCACGTGATGAGCACGGTTGCGCCGGTCGTCAGGCCGACCAGCACCGACGCGACGACGGTCATCTTCAGGGAGCCGCGCTCGGTCACGAGCGTTCCGATGACGATCGCCAGCGCGACGAGCCGGAAGATCGCGATCCCGCGAAGGAGTCCGCTCGTCATCGTGGAAGTCTCCCACTGCGTCTGCAACGTGCTGGAGACGACCGACTCGCCACGCGCGTTCGTCACCCGAAGCGGTGAAAGTGCTCGAGGAGCCTCCTCGCCATATCGATCCGGCGCTCTGCGGTCGCGCCGAGCCACAGCAGCACAGCCCCCGCGATCCCCGCGAGGAGCCACGTCGGCAGTCCCCTGACCACCGGGAAGGCGACGTGCACGGCGACGACGACGAGACTCGCGATGCCAAGTGCGAGCGGAGCCTGCAGACGCCACCTCGAGCCGGCGGCGACGGCGAGCACGTCGAGCACGGTGACGCACGCGAGGCGTGCGGCACTCCCATGCGAGATCGCAAGTGCCGTGCTCGGTACAAGCCCAAGCAGCAACCCTGGGCCGTAGGCGGGCCACGATGTCGCGGCGCCTTCGAGGCGACTCGTGCGCCGCGCGACCGCACCGATCCCGACGAGCACGGCGGCCGACGGCCAGGTGTAGGCCTCGACCAGTCGGACGTGCGCCGTGGCGAGCCAACAGCACGTCGCGACGGCCGCAAGGAGCGCCGCGGCGTAGCGGTAGCTCACTCGGCCCGGTCGGATCGAAGCGAGGGAGAGCGCGAGGACTGCGATGGTCGCGTCGAGCGCGCGTGCAGACCACGCCGAGGTGATCAAGTGTGACCACGCGGGCAACGCGATCCCAGCGAGGGCGACGCCCTCGGCGATCGCACGCGACCTCGATGTCGCGCCGGTCCCTGAGATCCAGGGCTCTCGGCTGAGCACGAGAAGGACCGACGCTGCGACGACGACGGCTGTCCCTGTCGCTTCCGTCGAAGCGTGCAGGATCGCACCCTCGCAACCAACGAGGGCCAGGGTCACGACGAGTGCCGCGACTCGGCCAACCTCGCCGAGGATGGCGCTCCGAGACGACACGGCAACGACGACCGCCCAGGAGAGCACGACGCCGAGGCCGAGGGCGGTGGCTTCCGCCGTCGCGGCGCACCAGCCGAGACCCGAGATGCCGACGACCCCCGCCATCGCGGCCGGCACGATCGACGCAAGTTGCTTGCATGGCCCCCGCGCTCCGACAGCGCTGAGAGCGGTGAGCACCGAGCCGGCGACCAGATCGACCACGATGGCGCCGCCGATGTGGAGGTGAAAGGCGAACGGAGCATCGACGATGGTGGCGACGACGGTCGTGGCGAGAGCTGCCAGCACGGGGCGCATCGGGAGCCGACGGCCGCGCGGGACCAGACAGAGGACGAGGATCGCTGCCAGCACGCCGAGCTGAGCGATCGACAGAGCCGTGGGTCGCAGCGCCAGGGTCCCGGCGACCACGACGTGGTTGCTCGGGAGCGACAGGGAGCCGGTCCATCGAGCCCGCCACCACTCGAGGGGTGCGAGGAGCGCGACCACGGAGGCTGCCAGCTCGACGATCACGCCGGTACCCGCCGTCCCAAGTGCGAGCACTCGAAGCTCGCGCGACGCGGCGCGGTCGAACCAGCTCAGCACGACGACGACGAGCGTGGTTGCGGCGAGGCATGCCGTGACCTGCCAGGAGCCGCGCGTGGCGAGTGCCGCTGCAGTGGTGCCGACGGATCCAACGACGACCGTGGCCCCGGCCACCGCACGGATGGCCCTGCGGTCAGGCGCCGGGACGCGCGCGCCAGCAAGCAAGAAGACCACGGCGACTCCCACGGCAGCAGCGCCCATCCAGTCTGTTGGGATCGGCGCCGACAGCGCGAAGAGGATCGCGCCTGTGACCGACACCGTCGCGGCGGCGGTCAGAGGGACGACGGCGCGCTTCTGCCACCCGAACAGCAGTCGAGTCGTGAGCGGCGCGGCCGCAGTCGTCGTGACGGCCAGCGCGGCGAGGGCGGTCGCCGCGCCGTGCGTTCCTGCGAAGAGAAGCGCCACACATGCGAAGTAGCCCCACAACGTGAGCATGCATGCCCCGCCAAGCAGGATCTGCGCGCTCAGCCTCCAGGTCGCTCGACGCCAGGCACATCTCGCCACGACAATGTCCAGCACCGCGATCGAGGCAAGCGTCGGGACGTGCCACGTTGGTTGCGCGCCGCGTGCCGCGAAGGCTGGTGTGGCGAGTGACACCAGCAGCGGCACCACCACGAGGAAGGCAAGCGCCGACGCGACGCGGCCCACCACGAGCCGGACCGAGCCCATGACCAAGCCCAGGGCTCCGACCGCCAGCGCCCCGATCGTCCACCAGGCTTCGGGCGAGAGTGACGTGCCGACGCCGGCGCGACGGAAGAGCGCCCAGTCGATGGCCGCCATTGCCAGGCCGACGGACCCGATTGCCTCGGCCGTCATGGGCAGTCGCCTGCGGGCAACCAGTGCGGCTCCAAGGACCACCAGCGTCACCGCGCTCAGGACGACCGCACGACCGCCGGGTCCGAGGTGCGTCCACTCGTAGCCACCGAATCCAAGCGCCGAGAAGGCGAGCAGTATGGCGCCGGTCCAGAGCAGGAAGTTTCTCGCGCTTGAGATCGACACTTCGGTCGATGCGTTCCGAGGGAGTCGCTGTGAACGAACCGCGTCGATGCCGTCACTGACACGATCCCCGTCGTGCACGGTAGTTGCGGCGTCGCCTCGAGCATGGAGTGAGGCTGCCGTGATCAGCCGCTCGCGCTCGTCGGACAGCCACCGCAGTTCGTGCTGGATGCGCTCCTGGTCGTGATGCAACCGCCACTGGCGACTCGCATTCATGCGAAGTTGTTGCGCCTCTGATCCGTTGAGCAGGATGCCGCAGGACCCGCAGTAGACGTGCCGTGGATCCCTGTCCCTGCCGCACGCGGGGCACCCGGTCGGGGTTGCTGAAGTCGAGATGGGGACGTCTGAAGGTGGGTTGTAGGACATCTCTCGCAGCATCCCGTCGAGTGCCGTGACTTACCATCGGCGATTGCCCTCACTCTGGGCTGGGGGAGCCCCAAATCGCTTGGAACCCCACTCGTCAATGACCGCTGCCACACCGCCTGTGCGCAGCGTGGACAGGCGGCGTCGGGTCAGCGAATTGTGCCCCGCTCCTCCGACCGCTCAGCCTGGCGACATCTGCGCACGGCTCGAAGGTCGATCTCGAGGAACTCGTCGCCATCCTCGAGGGCGATCCATCCCACGGTGGCGGGCGAATCGACCATCGCACGTACTCGACATCTTGTGCCTACAAGATTTGTGGCCAACTTGTATGGCGTATTGGGAGATGAGTGCAGCCCTGGGACTCGAGCCCTAAGCGCTGCCCGAACTCAGGCCCGGGAAGTCACGTCCGCGAGGGGTAACACGCGCCCGACTTCCCCTCGGGCAGGTACGAGGCGGCTAGGCGGATGACCGGGCACGTGGCTCGGTACGTGGTCCCACCCACCTCGATCAGTCCGGGCACGGGGCAGAGCACCGCCGTCGCCGTCCACGTGGTGCCCTGCGCTGCGCTCGGCGCGATCACGAGCTTGAACAGCATCTGGTTCTCCTCGCACTGCCCGCGCGGGACGACCTCGAGCGCCTCGATCTCCCGCTTGAGCGCCGCGCCATTTGCGGCGGTCAGCTTGGTGGACGTCGCGACGCCGGTCTCGTTCGAAGGCGACGTCTGGCTGTAGCCGGTGAGCGTCGCCACAACAGCGCGCGGCAGCGTCGTCGCGGGTCCGGCGCCGCAGCCCGCCAGGAGCGCCGCGGCGACGAGCACGCCGGCGACGCTCAACGATCGGAGTCCGAGTCGCATGTGAACCTTCCTGTCCTGCCGAGCCTCGGCGTGTCGGTCACTCCCTTTCCCACAGACGCGAGAACTTTCCGGCCGCGTAGCCGGTCCCTGTACTGGGAAGCAGGGGTCGCGACCCAGCCGTCTGCGGCACCTCGACGCGCAACTCTTGCAGCCTGGAGCTGCGAATGCACGTGGCGCGAGCGATCGAACGCACTCGACCCGCAGACGCCGTCTTGATGTACGAACCCGAGTTCGCCTCATCGATCGCAAGAAGCGAAGTGGCTACGAAGCCGAGGTCGTGCTCCTTGAGCGCGTGCGCCGTCTCTACGGCGAGGCCAACGATCTACAGGGCCGGGATCGCCATTTCGCTTCGCTCGTCGTCGCGCACCGAGCGAGGCGATCCTTGATGGCACTACTTCAAAGATCGCGGAAACCTCGCCACATTGAGCCGATCCGTGTCCGGATTCAGCGGTGTGCGTGGCGATTGTGCACGCCATTCCCCGGCGACTCACGACACTCTCGGTACCCGGACCATCAGCGTGTACGGATCCATCGGCGACTGCAGGAAGCCACAGTGCTGATAGAAGGATCGGGCCGCATCGTCCTTTGCGTGGACAAGCACGAGTCGTACGCCGACGGATTCGCCGACCTCTCGGGCGCTACACGTAGGTCAATTCCCGGACAGTTGGGGGTCCCTTGCGAAACGAACCCAGTAGCGACAAGGAGACGCCATGAGCGACCAGATGCCCCGAGATGCCGCCGAGCAGCCTGAGCGAGGTCGGCCGACAGCGCCACCACCACACCGACAGAGACCACAGGCGAGTGCCGCGGTCGCCTTAGGTGCCGTAGGTGCGCTCGCTATCGCCGCGATCGGCGTCGGCGCCTATGCCATCGGCCATCAGGGTGCCGCTCATCCCGGCACGATCCGCGTGAATGCAATTGCGACCCGTCAGATTGCTCCGAATACCGTCAGCTTCACTGTCGGGATCCGCGCGAGGGGAGCCGATGCCGCGAAAGCCCTGCACCTCGACGACCAGCGCGTTGCCCTGCTCATCAAGGAGTTGCAGGCGATCGGCGTGCCGCCAACGGGTGTGCAGACCGTCAACATCTCGGTGAACCCCGAATACGCCAGCGGTGGCGGCATTGCGGACTACACGGCGACCAATCAAGTCACCGTGACGATGCACGAGCTCTCGCTCGCGTCCAGGGCAATCTCGACGTCCTTCACCGTCGGGGGCAACGGCGTGCAGTTCACGGGGCCCACCTTTTCGATCACAGGCGACAGCGAAATCTATGCCCAGGTGCGCGTCCAGGCGGCACGCAACGCGAGGGATAAAGCGGTCGAGCTTTCCCAGGGTGCTGGCGGGTCGGTGGGTGCCGTTGTCGCGATCAGCGAGCAGGAGAACGCTCCGGCACCGAGCTATCCCCTCTACTTCGACCGCGCCCTCAACAAAGCCCAGGCGTTGCCAAGCGTGCCAGTCAGAGCAGGCACACAGCAGATCAGCGTCTCGGTGAGCGTGACCTTCGCGCTCGGCTGAAGTCCGGAGCGTCTTCCTACGACCGTCGGCACCTCAGCGCACTCTCGGTACCCCGAGCGTCAACGCGTACGGGTCCATCGGTGACGGGATGAAGCTGAAGTGCTCGCAGAAGGCACGGGCGTCATCGTCCTACGCGAGCACGAGGACGAAGTGCACGCCCACCGACTCGCTCACCTCTGGTCGGTTCGAGATGGAGCCGGAGGTCGAGCAGTGGCTGGAATTCCAGGGTGTCACTTCCATAGGACTGACGGCGGACCTACGGTTGGATGATCGTAGGCAACGTGGCCGTCATACCTCGTAGGCCGAATGGCCCCCTTGAACGCGGGGTGCACCCTGTGGAGGGTGACCCATCGGCGCGAGACGTCGATTGAGACCCCAACGGAGGATCGCCTGCACACCCGGCTCTCGTGTAGCCACTCCGCTGCGGCAAGGACCGTGGCAACACCGAGCAACGCCGTCATCGCGATCCGCAAGAGAGATGATGCTTGCAGTGCCATTGCGGATGTCACGATCGCCAACACAATCGCACCCGCGGAAGCGCTTGTCCTGTACCTCCTGGCAGTGCGATTCTCGCAGAATGATTGCTCGCAGAGCGGCAGCTTTACCGTCAGACGTTCTCCTCGCGCGGAACCCGTCATCGAGAGTATGTAGGCGGCGATCCACCCGATTGGGCCGAGCACAAGCAGGAGCCAACGTATTCCGAGGCCGGACGCTCCGACTGGCTCGGTCTGAACGACGGTGTCCGCGGTTGCCTGTCCGTGCTTGATGCAGATTCGAGGGAGTCGTCCGAGGACCGCATCGTCGACGAACACCGTGACGTCATCCATGCGATCTCCCATGCGTCGTCCGATCCTACCGAAATCGCGCCTCCATTGGCTCGCCAGGGTCACGTCGTAGCCGAGCTCGGGCTCGCCCAAGACTGGGTCATCTTGAGCAGTCTGGTGCGAGGGCTTCGTTAGTCACACAGGGGTGCTAGTGAGTGCTGCATGGTTGACAACCCGCCCAGTGGATTCCCCGTCGTGACCCCCTACCTCCTTTACGAAGATCTCGATGCTGCGGTCGACTGGTTGATCCCGACCTTCGGGCTCACCGAGTCCGTGCGCATGCGAGGTGAGGACGGAAGCAGCACGCACGCCGAGCTCACCCGCGGCGCCGGCATCGTGATGATGGGACGCCCGGGGGGCGACTACCGCAACCCGGGCCACCTTGGCGGCGTGACATGCCTTGTGTACGTGTACGTCGACGACGTCGATGCACACCACGCGACGGCGAGGGCCGCGGGCGCCACGATCGAGCGAGAGCTTGCCGATCAGTTCTACGGCGACCGCACTTACGCCGCGCTTGACCCCGAAGGCCATTCGTGGACGTTCGCCCAGCACGTGCGCGACGTGCCGACCGAAGACATGCACCCCTAGCTGGTGCCGAGGGGAACTACGGAGGAAATCGAACATCGACCTGTTGGGTTGTGCCGTGTTTTCCTGCAGTCTTCCTCGAGCATGACACTTCCTCGTACTGCTCGCTCGATCGACGCGGTGAACGGATCGGGCCACTCGCTCAAGGGAATCGTTAGCCGGTTGCATTGGGGCCGCTGCACGTGGGCAAGAATGTCTCCATGATCGACCACGTTTCAATTCAGTGCGCCAGTGTTGAAGTGAGCGCCGTCTTCTATGACGCCGTTCTCGCGCCGATCGGTGGATCGCGGGTGCTGGAATTCGAGCAGGTCATCGGCTTCGGCGTGCCGCCGGATCCAGACTTCTGGATCGGCCCACGGACAACCGGAGCAGGCTTTCGTGAGTCGCACATCGCGTTCTCCGCGTCAGATCGCGCGGCCGTGCGATCGTTCTTCGACGCTGCTGTCGCGACTGGCGCTGAAGTGCTGCACGAGCCTCGGATCTGGCCTGAGTATCACCCCAACTACTACGGCGCGTTCGTGCGCGACCCCGACGGCAACAATGTCGAGGCCGTCTGCCACGTACCCGAATAGCGCCGTCGCGCCCGTAGACGAGCAAGCTGGCTTGGTGACGGTTGTACGAGAAGTGCGCGACGCAACTACGGCGCGTCGACTCGCAGCTCGGTCTGCGCATGTGGTGGGACGGAGTGGCCAGTCCGATTCACTGGTGTCGAGTCGGCACCAAAGGTGCGAAGCATGAAGAACGTGAGCAACAGGGGCAGAGCCAGGACGTAGAGCGCGCCTTGCGTCAACGCCTCGGGCTCGAAGAACGGCACACCGAGGACCGCCCCCGTGCTCGCGGATCGCTGTCCCGCATAGAACACGATCGCTGCAGCGAGCACAATCACGTATCCGAAGTACGCAAAGACTCGGCTGGATCGAGGTGCGTACTTGCTTGCGTGGTTCGTCATCGAGTCACCGGACATCGTGACATCCCAGGCAACCGCGACCAAGACGACGACGGCAGCCCATCCGGCGATTCGGCTCTCGCTGAGCGCGTGATTGTAAAGCACGTCCATGAGGTCCAGGACGAGCACACCTCCGATGAGTCCGGTGATCGCAACCGGCACGCGTCCAGCCCACCGCTCGGCCCTGCGACAGGCAACTGCGAGGGCGACGAGCGACAAGACGCCGATCGCCATCAGCAGTCCCCCGACGGATGACATCGTCGGCCAATGGGTCCTCGGCCCGAATGCCACTCGCGCAATCGAGTCGCCAAAGTACAGAACACGGAACAGCGCGACCACGCCAAAGAGCAGCATTGCGGCTTGCACCCGAGCGCTGAGTCGTCGGCGATTCGCCGCGATGAGGCCGATCGCGATCAGGCTCGCCAGAATCCCGATACCGGCCGCCCAGGCTTGCACCCTGTCAGCGTTCACCTGGGCTGCGTCAGCTGTGGTGATGATGGCTGCGCCCACCGGCGTGTGAGCCGGCGGACTGCCGGCCGGGCGAAAACTGCGTACAACCGCCTCGAGTTGGCGCAAGCCACCGCTGGGCGTGGCGCCCTTGACCAGGTTGGCGTCCACTTCTCCGACGAAGACGACGACCGGCCCGGCACGGCCCCGAATGCGTTGCATCCAGATGGCCCCGCTGCTTCCTTGCGCCGTCCTGATGGGGAGCTTTGTAAAGGAGCCGTCGGTCTGCACATGTCCCGTCGGAATCACGTGCAACAGCGCGGCCTCCGCGGCGATCGAGAACGGCGTCGACTGTCGCTGCTCGACGACGTACATCTGCAGCAACCCGTCCTGCGGATCGAAGTCAACGTAACTGTCGATGCCCTTGCTTGTTTTCACCTGCCAGCCAAGCGGCACGAGCACCGTGTAGCTCGACGATCCGGTAAGCGAGCGGACATTGGCGGCAGCAGTGAAGTTTCCCTGACTCGAGATCGATGGACTTGGGCTCGCACTCAACGCACCCGTCACCGTTGCCACCAGTGGACCGATGATCCATGCCGTCGCCATGGCGACCACGAACAGACCGGAGAATCCGAGCGTCGCTGGCCAGCGAATACGCGACACGTGGAGCACCCGACCGAATGCAAACAGGATGAGCAGCCCCACAGAAAGCACGAGTAGCGCCTCACCCATGACCCCGAAGCGGTGCAGCGTCCCCGGCGAATGACTGAAGCGAAACCAGCCGGCCCCAATGAGCACTGCGGATGCGACGGAGGGGACGAGCCACCTGCGACGACGCGTCGCCACCGACTCGGGCGCCGAGCGTGCAGATTCAGCAAACCGTCTCCCGGTGATCTCCCCCCACTCTCCAAAGTCGACCGCGGCAATCATGAGCATCGGAATCGACAACAGCGCCACGTCCACCATCACGAGTGCGACTGACTCGGGGAAGAGATTCAACCCAAATTGCGTCGGAGTCGCGAGCCAGAGGACGAAGAAGTACCCACCAAAGATCGAGCAATACGCTGCCAGCACGATGAGCCGCAGACCCCGGTCTCGATCGTCGTCACCGTCACGGCCCCGACGAAGCGCGATCGCGATGATCGCGACTAGCCAGATGGCACCCAGCAACAATCGGGTTGTCAGGTGCGCCCATCCGGGAACAAAGGCCCGCACTCCTCCGATTCCCAATGTTCCGGTCTGCCATCCCATCAGCACGGTCATCACCAATACCGACGCGAATGCCACCACCCGATGAGCGAGCACCGCACCCGTCATCAAGTATCCGAATCCCAGTGACAGCAGGATCAATGTGGCAACGAACAATGCTCCGCTCAACGTCGTGTTCACGCCGCTGTTCACGCCTGTTACGACACTCGACGTGCCGACGTCGCGAATCGCAATCAGCACGACCGCACCAAGCAGACTCGCGACGGCGCCAGCGGTCGCCAACCGCAAGGGCCGGTCCATTGTTGACACAACGAGCCGTCGCTCGTGAAAGGTCTTGAGAAGACCGTTCGCGCGGCCCTCGTCGAGCAAACCCTTGGGTGCTGCGACTTCCCGTATGGGCAGTGCGGCCGACGGCGTGCTCACCAAGACCCCGCTTGCGGTCCCATGGCGAACCGGATCGATCTAGCAGTTGCCGGAAGCCACCTCAGACGTTCGATTCGGACCTTTCACTTGGCCCACTGACCTGCTTCGATGCTGCACTCCCGAGAGATCGGTTCAAATGCAGCTCGATCGATCGCGTCACGATCAGCACTCTAGTGCACAATTAGTGGCAGAACACCGACAGCAACCAAGAAAACGTGAACGCGATTTGTCAACTATATCGCGGGCGACTGCACCTCAATTCACTACAGACAACGGACAGTCTTGAATGTTCGACTAACCATATTCGGCATTCAGATCACAATCATGACGAACCGATTTCACCTGAAATAAGTCGGCTGATTCCGTCTGATCATGATCGGAAGGACATAGGATCGATCCCGACCTCGCAACGCCGATGCGAATCGCATTTGGCGACTCGAGTACGAACCAACCCAACGAAGGGCACACCAGATGCGCAAGCTCATTCCTATGATTGCCGCCCTCGCCATGGGCACACTCGCGGCCGGATGCGGCTCAAGCGGGACAACCCCAGCAACGACCTCTGCGGTTGTCTATGGAAACGCCTTCCAGCTCGCCGAAGCGATTCATGGCCTCTGCACTGCGTCGCACAACGACGCTGCGAAGACTGGAACGGTCACGTGTGGAGTCGACATTGCCAACCGTGTCGACCTTGCCGTGAAGATTCCGCCCGGGGCGTGGAAGTCCTACTTGATCAGCTACAGCGGTACGACGATCAACCCGGTTCAGAAGCTCGTTCGCAACGGTTATCTCTACCTGGCGTTCGTGGGCGCGGTCACCGACACAATCAAGAAGGTGACGTTCACGTCATAGCGTGCTCGGCGAGGCACGGGCCGCAAGACTCAGTTGCAGCATTCCCATCTCGCGTCGCGAAACAAGACTCTCTGGACGGGTTGGGCTCTGTTTTTCTTGCGTCCGAACTCGGATTAGATATTTAGCTGCGCAGCCATCGCGAGCGCAAAGGCATTCGCGTCCTCGGCGCACACTGTGGCCACCACCACCTTCGTGGAGCATCCGAACGAGAACAACGTCCCGCTGTCGCCAATCGCGAGGACTGTGTCCGTTCGATACGGCGCTGTGATGTACCAGGGTGGGTACTGGATCGACGTGTGCGCAGGGTCCTGAATGAGGACGATGAGCCTGCGACCGTGCCGATCTCCCTTCAGATAGGTGACGCGCTCGCCCGGTGGTCGGGCCATGTCGCACGGAAGCCGGTGGGCCACGGCTGAGTGCGCCTTCCAGTAGGAAGAAAAGGAGCACATAGCTGCGTAGATGCAGTCGCCGCAGCCGGTAGCTTCAATGGCGATGTCCCCCGGATCCGCAGAGCTTCCTCGACTCGCCTGGAGGGCGATGGCCGATGCGCCCAACGCCCCGCCGTCACTGACGAGGCAGTTGTAGCCGAACGGAGCGACGAGGTTCACCCTGATGTTGCTCAGGTTGAGCTCGAAGGTTCGGGTTGCACCGATGAGGCACGAGTCGTACGTGGGGTTCGATGAGGGGACTATCTCAATTGCCGTGCTTGCGCTCGCCCGACTCGCGGTCGTGATGGGCACACCGGGAGCTACGTACCAGCCAGCCCCGAAGCCCGCTGCAGTCACTGCAAGCAGGACCAGGGTGGCCACCATGGGCCGCCGAGCTCGCGCACGAGGACTCAAGGAATCGGTCATGGTGGGAGGCATACCACACAGCGTCCGCAGCGAGCAGCGCTGGATGTGAGCACTACGCGGTCGAGACTTACGGGAACGAAGCATCACGCCTGGGCGTGTTACGCAACGTGCGCGAGTCTCGCGAAGTCTTCTACTGGGATCGAGCTGAGTTCGTAAGCGGTCGCGAGAGCTCGTAGGCACTTCGGCCCATCCGAGGCTCTGTCTGCGCTTCGGCTTTGTTCCACCACTCGTCGAACTGTTGCACGGGCATTGGCTTCGCCCACAGGAAGCCTTGTGCGACGTCGCAGCCCAATTCGGCCACTGCCTTGCCCGCCTCAACGCTGCTCACACCTTCCGCCACAACTCGCAGACCCAGCGCGTGGCTCATCTCGACGATCGCTCGAACCACCGCCATTGAGTCCTCCGTGCCACCGAGTCGTTCGACGAACGATCGGTCGATCTTCACCGTGGTGGCCGGCAGCGAGTGGAGATAGGCGAGCGACGAGTACCCGGTGCCGAAGTCATCGATCGAAACGCGTAGTCCAAGCGCCTTGAACTCCTCAAGTGTCTTGCGCGTTTGTGCATGGTCCGCGACCACCGCGGACTCGGTGACCTCGATGCAGAATCGACCCGGGTCCAGACTGAATCGGTCCAGGGCACGCCTCACGATCCCTAGCGTCGCTTCGTCCTCCAATTGGATGGAGGAAAGGTTGATCGAGAGGACCTCCAGGCGTGGGCCATTCGCAGCGGCATCCCACTTGGCAAGCTGCTCAACCGCTTGCTCGATGACCCACTTGCCAATTGGTCGTATGAGCTTCGAGCTCTCTGCGATCGGGATGAAATCGAGAGGTGCAACCAGGCCCCGGTCAGGGTGGTGCCATCGAATGAGGGCCTCAGCGCCAAACGGACGTCCACTCGAAGGGATCACCTTCGGCTGGTAGTAGAGCTCGAACTCATGTCGATCGAGCGCTCGGCGAAGGTCCCCCTCCATCGAGAGCCTTGCGACTGACCGATCTCGGAACCTCTGGTCGAACAAGGCGTAGCGGTTGCGGCCCTCCTCTTTCGCCTGATACATCGCGGCGTCCGCGTCCCTGAGAATTGTCGTGGGACTCGCTCGTGGCCCCGGGATGACGATGCCCACGCTCGCAGAAATTGTCAGCTCGGTCTCGCTCGTGACGATCTTCGGCTCAAGTACCTTGAGCACTCGGTTCGCTGCATCGATGGCGTCTGCCTCGCCCTTGATGTTGCTCAGGATGAACGCGAACTCATCGCCGCTGAATCGTGCGACGATCTCGTCGCGTCTCACCGTCAGCTGAAATCGACGGCCGATCTCGGTGAGCACATCGTCACCGACACTATGACCCAAGCTGTCATTGACGACCTTGAATTCGTCTAGATCCAGAAAGAGAACCGCCAGAATCGACTCGCCGCGTTCATGTCGAGCCAACTCGATCCTTAGTCGGTCGAGAAACTGTGCTCGATTCGGCAGTCCCGTCAGCGAGTCGTGGTACGCCAAGAACTGCAGCTCTTTGGTGCGCTCCTGGAACGCGTGGATCGCTCGGGATCTGCCGGCGCCGAGAAGATAGAGGATCCCCCCAACCAGCACACTGATTAGCAACCCCCCGAGGAGCGCTGCGAGCGACACGCCGTCATTGAGGAGGTTTCCGCTGGGTGCACGCGTCCTCGTCACGACAGTCCAGCCGTCGCGCAAGCTCACGAGTCTGACCAGACCGTTGCTCGGCGCGCTTCCTCCTTGGAACTGCACGTTTCCAGTCGCGCCGTCATACCGAATTGCGACTTCTATGCCGGGGTGTCCGATCAGCGCCGCGGAGATGACGACGGAGGGATCAAGCAGCACTCCGATGTAGCCGATGAACTCGCGCTTCCGCTGCGAGATTGTTGCCGGGACGATGCCTCCGCGATAGAGCGGCACACTGACCGAGAGAAGGTCCAGGCCTAGGAACTTCACTGGGGCGATGTCCGTCCGTCCAGAGAACTGTGTGTTCTGAAGGATGACGCCAGGGATGGCTCGGCACACGTCGAGCCCTCGTGGCAGGTGCAGCGTTGAGTACCTCATCAGAAGATCTCTGGCGAGGCAGTAGTACGGCCGAGTGCCTGGCGGGACAATCGATAGCGACGAACCCGACTGTGTCATCGAGGGAATCGGGAAGCGAGCCCCGAAGCTGCTGAGCTCGGACCGCGGCACGAGCTGGATGACCCCGATGCCAAAGAGTTCGGGGTAGCGAGCCAGTGCGCCCACGTTGTGCGACCAGCGCATGAACTCAGGTTGCTGAGCATTTGGGGCGTCCAGCACGAAGGACTGAGCTGAAGCGACGAGGTCATCCTCGTGTTGCAAGGCGAGCTTCAGCGTCTCTCCGATTTGGATGGAGAGAGCCGTCGATTGTCGCATCGAGGACGCGACACGCTGGCTTGAGATGGCCTGCGCAGTGGCGACGGACCCGATGCTGCCCGCGGCAACGATGAGCGACGCCGTGGTCAGCCACGCCCGCGACCTCTTCGCGTCACGGCTTGAGTTCGAGAGGCGCGATCCGGAGAGTCGACTTACGAATCTCCTAACACCGAAATTCATGACGATCGAGCCGACTCCGTTGGTCGGCTCGACGTCGTACTAGAGAGCCCTGCGCGGCTTCCGTCAGAGAAGCCAACAAGCCGTCCTTCTCGATATCCGTCGTTGCGCAGGACATTGTTGGGCACGATCGATGGTGTCCAATGGATCTCCACGCCAACACGCATCTCCGACAACTGACTGACAACTCAGCGAAGGTGTGTGGCGCTGACGCTGGGAACAGCCACGCGGCGTGTCGTGACGGCGGTCGCCTCGTTCCCAGCCAAGAATCGTCGGTGGCTCCAGGCTGGCTGCGGAACGGCACTACCTGCCCTTTTGCTTGGATCAGCCGGGGCGCTGGAGCTCAGCCGTGCATCGTGGAGGCGTGTTGCACGCTCGGGCACAGCGTGAACATGTCGTCAAGTCCAGTGATGGAGATGATGCGAAGAATGGTTGGATTTATGACGACGATCCGAAGCTGACGACCCGCTCGTTGCAGCCACTTCTGTCCAGCAATGAGGACGCCAAGCGCCGTTGAGTCAATGAACTCAACGTGGTCGAGGTCGATCACGACGCCTCGCTCCGGCGATGCCTCTCGGACGGCCGTGCGCAACTCTGACGAAGTGGTCACATCGAGGTCGCCTTCACAGGTCAGGACCGTCCAGGTCCCAACGGTGCTCGTCGTGATGCGGCATTCCCCGCGGACGACAGGTCCTTGCTCATCAGTCATCGCCGATCATTCTCCTTCTGCATACGCCGCGCGAAGCGTATCGATTGCGCTTCGCAGCAGCCGCGACACGTGCATCTGACTGATCCCGAGCCGCTCGGCGATCTCGGACTGTGTCAACTCCTCGGCGAACCTCAGACGCAGTATGGACTGTTCTCGCAGGCTCAGTCGGTCGAGATGCGGCGAGAGCTCGGCGAGTTCGTCGTGAAGCCCTGCGGCCGCCCGTGTGCCTTCCACACGCTCGAGCAACGTTCGCCCATGCTCGCCTCGCGCGTCGAGGGAGGTCGCGCGGTAGCCCTGTCCGGCCTCGATCGCCGCGAGGATGTCGCCCTCGGAACGCTCGCACGCAGCGGCGATCTCGCGGACCGTGGGCGACCTGCCGAGCTGCTGGGTGAGTTCGGCGACCGCCGCGTTCATCTCGAGGTAGAGCTCCTGGACACGACGCGGCGCCCGGACCGCCCACCCCTTGTCGCGGAAATGATGCTTGAGCTCCCCGACGATCGTGCGCGTCGCGAATGCAGGAAAGTCGTAGCCCATGCTCGCGTCGAAGGCATCAGCTGCCTTGACCAACGCGACCGCGGCGACCTGGGCGAGGTCCTCGCGCGACTCGCCGCGGTTGGCGAATCGACGTGCGATCTGCTCAGCGAGGCCGAGATGAGCCTTGACGAGCCGCTCCCTCGCGTCGCTGCGCCGTCCAGTGGGCTCCTCGCCGCTCGGGGCGGGATGGGTGATGCCACGCGGAACGGGCGTCATGGTCCCGGGAGTGGGCGCTCCCTGCGCTTCCGCAGCCACGTCGTCGGCTGATCACCATCCATCGTGACGCCGTGCTCGTCGACCAGTGCGTCCAAGATCCGTGTCGAGAGAAGCTCCGGGAAGCCCTCATTCGTCCACGCGCCAGTCGGGCGTCCGAGATCAGCCTCTCCTATCAGCCGACAGGTGATCGCAATGACCGTCGGATCCCAGGCGATCTCAACGGCAAGCCGATCCGGTGCGCTAGGAGAGAGGCTGAGCAGTGACATGCAGAGCTCCTCGGCGGCGAGGTGCAGGTCCTCGACATCCTCGAGGGTCATGTCGATCCGTGACGCCACCGCGGCCACATGGAGGCGCACGAGGTAGAAGAAGTCCGTCCGGGCCGGCAGCGTCAACTCGATGCGTGCATCCATCGGACTCCTCGACGCGGCTGCAACACGCGTCACCCGCTTGAAGCGCCAATTGGCACTGGCTCGATCCTACGTTCGCCTCGCGGACAACGCGTCGCCGTCATTTTCGCTGGTGGGATATCCTCCGGGGCCTCACCTCTCGCACGCTCGGAGTGTCGTCCTCAGGGACAGACGCCGGGCGGCCCGATCGACGACGGGGAGACGTGCATGAGGGTGGATGACGGAGCCTCAGCAGCGCCGTTCGCGTCGTCGATCGGGAGCACGCTGAGCCAAGGGGGCGCAGGGCACGAGGCGACCGCGCCACGCGATGCACCCGTCGCGCCGGCGCACCGGCTCCGTCGGCGGTGGTTGGCGCATCCGTCGAGCGCGGTCATTGTCGCCATTGGTCTCGCACTCACGATCGGGCTCGCCGCAGGCGCACAGGTGGCGTCAAACGACGCGAAAGCGCGCCTGCTGAACGCGCAGCTCCGCCAGGTCGCCACCGCGCTCGAGGCATCGATCTCGCAGCTCCAAAAACCGCTCATCGACGCGGACCACATCGCGTCCTCCACGCGGTCAACGAAGGCGTTCGAGACGTTCATGCAATTCGAGGTCGGTGACGGGGCGCCGTTCCGCGCAGTGTCGCTCTGGCGGATCCGCCCAGGCGTGCCGCGCTTGCTCATAGGCGTGGGTCGATCCGCGCTCCTCTCTCAGCCGGGGGTGGCACGCCGATTCCTGTCCGGCCTGCGTCCGAGCACGCAGCTGTCGGTGACGGCGATCTTCCCCGGGCCGCCCCGGGGCTACGGGATCGCTGAGGTCCTTCCCGGCTCGAGAGACGGACTTGCCGTCTACGCGGAGCCAGCGCTCCTTCCCGCGAGCTCCCCCGTCGCCGGGCTCGACGTGGCGCTGTACCTGGGGCGCACCGTGGCGAGTCGCAACCTCATGGCATCGTCAAGGCCGACGTACCCCTCGGGACCGCAAGCCACGCTGGTGGTGCCCTTCGGCTCGTCGACGATCACGATCGTGGCCACGTCCACTCGGCCGCTTGAGGGAGTCCTCCCGAGCGAGCTGCCCTGGCTCATCGGCGGCTTGGGCGTGCTGCTCGTGCTGCTCGCCACGCTCGCGAATGAGCGCCACATCCACCGCCGGGAGCTGGCAGAGACGCTCGCCACGGCCACCGAGCTGCGCTATGACGTGCAGCGCGACATCTCGACCACGCTCCAGCAGGCGCTCCTGCCCGAAGAGCACCCGGTCTTCCCAGGCGTCGACCTCGCGACGCGCTACGTCGCCGGCACGCGTGGGCTCGAGATCGGGGGGGACTGGTACGACACGATTGCCATCGACGACGACCGGCTGTTCGTCGCGGTCGGCGACGTGTCGGGGCGTGGGCTGCAGGCCGCGACAGCCATGGCCTACCTCCGCCACGCGATCCGGGCCTACGCCGTCCAGGGCGACGGACCCGAAGTGGTCCTCGGCAAGCTCGACGAGCTCATCGATGTCGAGCGCGATGAGTACTTCGCGACGGTGCTCTGCGCGCTCGTGGAGGTCGCCGACCGGCGCGTCACGCTGGCGAGCGCCGGGCACCCTCCGCCGCTCGTCATCGATCAGTCTGGCGCGCGGTACGTCGGGCTCACTGTGAGTCCGCCAATCGGGACCGCGAGCGGCGCGCGACCGATCCCTCGGACGGTCGTCGTCGAGCCACGTGCCGCCCTCATCGCATTCACCGACGGACTCGTCGAGCGACGTGGCATTGCCCTGGACGACCGCCTCGAGACGCTCCGTGCCGCCGCGGTTGGGCAACATGGCCCCGTGGACGCAACCTTGACGCACCTGCTCACCTCACTCATCCCGGACGGCTCCGAGGACGACATCGCGATCCTGGGGGTCAAGTGGCGCCCCTAGACGACGCCATCGCGATGATGCTCGTCGAGCAGGCGCCGGACGGGACGCTGCACCTCGAGCTGCGCGGCGAACTCGACATCGTGTCGGTCGCGGCACTCCAGCCTCAGGTCGCCGCGGCGCTGGCGTACGACTCGAGCCGTGTCGTCCTGGACGCCGCGGGGCTGACCTACGTCGACAGCTCGGGCCTCGCCGTGCTCCTTCGGCTCGCCTCGCGCCACGGCAGCCTCGAGATGCGACACGCGTCGGACCCCGTCCGCCAGATCATCGGCGCCGCTGGGCTGGCCTCGCGGTTCGGACTGGCAGCCGAGCCGCGCCCGGTTCAGCGTCGCCGATTCCCCAGGGAGCTCCTGTCCGTGCGCGAGTCACGTACTTTCGTGCTCGACGTGCTGCGCGACGTGGAAGCACCCGTTCGCGAGCTGGCGGCAATCCTCGTGGCCGAGGTCGCGACCAATGCGGTGCTGCACGCGGCGTCGGCGTTCGAGGTCGCCATCGCCGTCGCCGACGACGGGGTGCGTGTCGAAGTGGCTGACGACGGCGGTGGGACGCCCAAGCTCCTTGAGCCCGATCGGGACTCGACGAAAGGGCGCGGCCTCGTGATCGTGGACCGCCTCTCGCGCCGATGGGGCGTGCAGTCTCGAGGTGACGAGTCCAAGACCGTCTGGTTTGAGCTCGAGCGCCCTGAGGGTGGGAAGGACATCACCGAACTCGACACAGCGCCGGGACCGTGACCCTCCGCGAACTCGTGACGGATTGGCGATGGTGCCGCCGTTTTCCGTGATCGTTGTTTGGCTACCGTGTCCGCAAGGGCATAGAGCAGGTGACATCGGAACGCCGATTCGGAGGTGTGGGTTGCAGGTTCGTCGAGCGCTGAGGGGTGGTGCGATCGCGATGGTCCTCGCGCTCGGCACCGTGCCGGTGCTCGCGTCGGCGTCCTACGCGAAGGGCCCGGGCTCGGCGCCGGCGTCGCCGACCGCGGTGTTGCTTATCTCGGGGAACCGCTCACTCTCGGCCTCCTGGTCTGAGTCCTCCACGGGGAGGATCACCTTCGTCGCGACCGCATCCGGGGCGGGTCGCACGACGCGCAAGTGCACCTCGAAGACGACCCGGTGCAAGATCGCCTCCCTCGTGAACGGGGCGGTCTATGACGTCACCGTGATCGCCTCGACGACCTCGGGCACGTCGAGCCCATCCAGTGCAGCTTCGGCGATCGTCGGTGTCCCAGGCGCGCCGCTCTCCGTGCACGCAAGGCCCGTCGTTGCCGCGGCGTCGGTCACGTGGGGACCACCGAAGGCAAGCGGCGTGGCCAACCCCACGGGCTATATGGCGACGGCGTCACCGGGCGGGTTCAGTTGCTCGACAGTGAAGACAATCCTCGCCTCACCGGCGCGAACCTGTCAGATCCCGGGGCTGACACCCGGCACGTCGTACACGGTGACCGTGACGGCGACGAATGCCTACGGCACCGGCGTGCCGTCGCACGCGGTCTCCGTCACGCCGTCCTGACCGCCTCGCACGCTCCGCTCACATCGTTGACATTGTCGCAGAGGGTCTCGCACGGAATCTCCGGCTTGCATGCAGTCCCAGTTCGCCAAGTTCTCGAAGTCCAGGTTCAGACCGCGTCGCGGAGGGGCAGTGGCTGAGAGCAGTGCGACCACCACCCACATTGGAGGCAATGAATATGAGAATTTCTTCAGTCATGAAGCGCGGCGCAGTAGGGGCCGCCATCGCGATCGCAGCGGTGCCGGCGTTCGCGTCCGCATCGTCAGCGAGCGTCGGCCACATCGCTGCGCCCGCCTCACCCGCTGCGGTGGCGCTTAGCTCAGGCAACCGCGCTCTCGGTGTCTCTTGGACCGAAGCTTCGACCGGGGCGATCACCTTCAAGGCGACGGCAAGGGCCACGGGCAAGGCGACCAAGTCCTGCACGACCAAGATGCTCAAATGCTCGATCACCTCGCTCGTGAACGGCGTCGTCTACGACGTCACCGTCACGGCGAAGAACGCCGGAGGCACCTCCGCGCCGTCAACCGCGGTGTCCGGCATCGTCGGCGTCCCGGGAGCCCCCCTGTCGATCCACGCGACCGCGGGCACCGCGTCCGCCACGATCAAGTGGGCACACCCCAAGGCAAGTGGCGTGACGAACGTGACGAGCTACATGGCCACGGCACAGCCCGGCGGCTTCAGCTGCTCGACGTCCGGCACCGAACCCGCGCGGTCCTGCATCATCGCGGGGCTCACAACCGGCACGAAGTACACCGTCACGGTGACCGCGACCAACGCCTACGGAACTGGCTCGCCTTCCAAGTCCGCAACGGTGACACCGAACTAGGAACAACCACAGAACAGAGGTGAGCGAAGCTGGCCCCGGCGGAGACGCCGGGGCCAGTTTCGTTGTTCGGCCGCCGAGGTCGGATGCCGATCAGGTGGAGGCGATATCCACCCTGGCTCCACCCTCGGGCCGATGCTGGCGGGTGCCGGTCGCCCGACACTGGGGACATGACACTCATTGACTACCTGCTCAATGCCGTTCTCATCGGACTGGTCGCGTTGCAAATCCGCGGTCACAAGGTGACCGTCGTGCGCCTGCTGGTGCCGGTGGTACTGACCATCTGGGGGGCGTCACAGTTCCTCCGGTCCGTCCCGACCGCGGGGAGCGACGTCGCGCTCGAGGCCTGCCTGCTGCTCGCTGGCTGCTGCTTCGGCGCGCTCGCTGGCCTCGCGACGGGGATCCACCGTGACGGCGACGGCGCGATCGCTAAGGCCGGCGGTGTCGCCGCGCTCCTCTGGGTGATCGGCATCGGCGCGAGGGTCGGCTTCTCGCTGTGGGTGACCCACGGCGGCCAGGCGATCGTGTCGGGCTTCAGCGCCTCGGTGCACGTGACCACGGGCGCCGCCTGGGTCGCGGGCTTCATCCTGATGGCGATGGCCGAGGTCGTCTCGAGGACGGGCGTGCTGTACCTCAAGACCGTCCGCTCCGGTGCAGTCGTGCCACGCGGCGGCCTGGTCGGCCGCTCGGCCCTCGCGTGACGGCCGCGCGCGGAGCCCGGACGAGTGAGACGATCTTGGCCATGGCGGCTCCGGCCCGGTTCGGCGACCTCGGTGGTGCCCGAGCCAACCGGCTGCTGTCGATGGCACGCGTCGCTGGCCTGGGCGTCCTGCTCTGGGGGGCCGCCCATCAGCTGTCCGCCAAGGTCGCCCAGGAGCACTGGGCGGGCCCGGCACTCTTGGCCGTCGTCAGCGTGTCGTGGCTCGGCTGGCTCGCGAGTCGTCGGCTCCCCGCACCGTCGTGGGTGACCGCGACATTACTCGCGGCCATGGCGACGACCGGCGGGTTGCTTGTGGCCTACGCGCCGGTCTCGATCGGCTTCGTCGCCGTCGCCGCGCTGGGCGCCGGCGTCGCCTTCGAGCCGCGCCAGGCCCTGGGAGTGGGCGCCGTCGGGGTGGTCGCGATCATCGTCGGCGTCGGGGTGCTCGGCAGCCCCTACCGCGGAGAGGTCATCGCCGAGGGCGTCTTCGCCGCCG
>PLCI01000079.1 GCA_003135595.1 Acidimicrobiaceae bacterium
CGCGTCTACAAGAGCTACGACCCACGCGCGACGATCATCAAGCACACCGCCTACGACGTGTTCGAGGTCACGGGCAAGAACCCGCTCATCGACATCGCCCTCGCGCTCGAGGACGTGGCGCTCTCGGACAGCTACTTCATCGACCGCAAGCTGTACCCGAACGTCGACTTCTACTCGGGGCTCATCTACCAGGCGATGGGCTTCCCCTTGGAGATGTTCACGGTCCTGTTCGCCATCCCGAGGACCGCGGGGTGGCTCTCGCACTTCAAAGAGCTGCTCGATCAGGACATGAAGATCGCGCGACCGCGACAGCTCTACATCGGCAAGGACACTCGCGACTACGTGGAGATCCAAAAGCGCGAGGGCTGAGACCCGCGGCTCAGGTCCGCGCGCTTCGACGCGTGAGCCACACGGACGGCCCAGCCTTGAAGCCCGCCCTCGCATAGAGCTCGCCGTCCGAGGACACCTTGAGGCGGGTGCAGCCCCGCGCGGCGAGGAGCCCGAGCCCGACGGCGAGGACGTGGCCCGCGATGCCCTGGTGCTCATACGGCGCCTCGGTGCGCATCGGCTCGACGAGGCCAACCATGGTCACCGGGTCCGCCCAGAACAGACCGTAGGAGCAGACCTCGCCCGTGGGCGCGGTCACGAAGAGGTCGAGGGCAGCGTCATAGAGGCTGCACTCGCCGAGTCGCTCCGACACGGTGGAGTCGTTGCGCGCCTCCAGGTGGTGCGGGGCGACGGGACGGTTCTCGCGGCTGTGCAACTCGAAGCCCTCGGGCAGCACGTGGGGTTTGGGTCGGTCCGAGGCGTCCATCCACGCGTCGACCCCGCCGTGCTCGAGCGGCCCGTACCCGTCGCGGGTGAGTGCCGCGGCAGCGACACGGTCGTGGTCGTCGACCACGACCTCGATCGGCGAACCCTCCCAGCGCCGAGCGCGCTCTGCGGCGAGCCGCCACAGCGCGGTGAGGTCCGAGGCCGCGATGCCAGGAGTGCTGAACACGTCGAGCTGGCAGTGGTGGCCGAAGTCGGTGAGCACAACGGCCCCAAGGGACTCCCCGCCCGCGTCGGCCATGACGAGCTGGCCGAGCTCGTCGGAGGGACGTGCGCGACGCCACCACCATTGGACGTCGGCTGCCTCCCAGGCGCGGCGCTGCGGGTCAGCGAGTCGTATCCGCTGGCACAGTGAGCTCAGCACGTCAACCGCCTCGCGGTCGCTCACGTACTTGAGGGGTGCAGTCGCCACGAGCGGTCACGGCCCTCGGCGGATGATCCTGGTCAGGCCCTCTTGGACCATTGAGACGCACAGCTGGCCCGCTCGATCGAAGAGGAACCCTCGCGCGAGCCCGCGTGCGCCGTGGGCCACGGGCGAGTCGGTGTCGAAGAGCATCCACTCGTCGATGCGGAACGGGCGGTGGAACCACATGCAGTGGTCGAGGCTCGCCCCCATGAAGGTCACGTCGTCCCAGTCGATCGCGTGCGGGGCGAGGATCGTGTCGAAGAGGCTCATGTCCGACGCGTAGGCCGCGACGCTCGCGTGCAGCAGCGGGTCGTCGCCGAGCGTGCCGTCGGCTTTGATCCAGAGCTTCTTGTACGGCTCGCGCGACTCGGGCGTGCGGGTCCGCCACGGGAGCCCGCCGATGAAGCGCATGTCGATGGGGTGGTTCCGGGACTCGTACTCGTTGAGCTCGCCGGGATCTGCGACGAGCTCGCGGAACGACGGGAGGTCCTCGGGCGGAGGCGCGGCAGGCATGGCGAAGCCGTGCTCGAAGCCCTCCTCTTCGACATGGAACGAGGTCTGCATGTTGTAGATCGCGCGGCCGTGCTGGATCGCGACGACGCGGCGCGTCGTGAAGCTCCTGCCGTCGCGGATGCGGTCCACCTCGTAGAGGATCGGGATGCTCGGGTCGCCTGGTCGCAGGAAGTACGAGTGCAGCGAGTGCACGGTGCCCGACTCGACAGTGCGCCCCGCGGCCACCAGCGCCTGGGCGGCGACCTGCCCGCCGAAGACGCGCTGGCGCTCCTCGTCGGGCTGGGTGCCGCGAAAGATGTTGACCTCGACCTGCTCGAGGTCGAGCAGGTCGACCAGGACGTCGAGATCGTCTTTCATGGCCCCATTATCAGTGGTCAACCCCGAAGTGCGCCAAGTTGGACAACTAGGTTTGGCGCTCGATGACGACGAGCACCTTCCCTGACAACTTCCTCTTCGGGGCCGCGACGGCCGCACACCAGATCGAAGGGAACAACACCAACGCCGACTGGTGGGCATTCGAGCACGACCCGACCTCTGGGTGCCGGGACTCGAGCGGTGACGCGTGCGACTCGTGGCACCGCTGGGATGAGGACCTCGCGCTCGTCCAGTCGCTCGGTCTCAACGCCTATCGCTTCTCCGTCGAGTGGGCGCGCATCGAGCCAGCGCCAGGGGAGTTCTCGCTCGTTGCCCTCGACCACTACCGGCGTGTCGTGCAGCGGTGCCACGACAGGGGTCTCGTGCCGGTCGTCACCCTTCACCACTTCACGATCCCCACGTGGATGTCCGAGCGAGGCGGCTTCGAGTCGCCCGAGATCGCCCAGCGCCTCGGTGCCTATACGGCGCGCGTCGCCGACGCGATCGGCGACGGGATCGGACTCGCGTGCACGGTCAACGAGCCGAACATCGTGGCGCTCATGGGGTACCTGCTCGGCGTGTT
>PLCI01000069.1 GCA_003135595.1 Acidimicrobiaceae bacterium
CGAATGCTTAGGAGATGAACATGTACACCCACCTGCTCTCGAGCGTCTTTGAGGACTGGGTGGAAGGGCTGTCGGGCCCCGGCCTCGTGGACTACGCGCTCCTCTGTCGAGCCGAGATGCTCGCGCCTCGTGCCGCTGAGTCGGCATGCATCGCCCTCGCCGCGGAGATCACCTATGACCGCGCGCTCATCAAGCTCTGTGCGTCCCAGCACATTGAGGTGAACGTCATGGGCTTCGCACAGCCGTGGCACGAGCGGGTGCGACTCGAGCACGACCTGGCCCTCGCGGGCATCGACCTCGCGGCGCTGGCCCGCGCTTCTTCGAGCGCCTAAGGCGTCTCGGCGCCAGGACCCTCCGCTCGGAGCTTCGTCGCGTAGATCGCAGCCTCCGTGCGATTGTTCATCTTCAGCTTTCGCAACAGCGTGGTCGTGTAGTTCTTCACGGTGTGCTCCGCGAGGAACATGCGCTCGGCGATCTGGCGGTTGGTCTGACCTTCAGCGATGAGATCGAGGATGCGGCGCTCCTGAGCAGACAATGACTCGTAGCCGGGGTCGTTCGTGGGCGGGTTGGTGATGCGCTCGATCACGCGCGCGACGACCTTCGGGTCGAGGAGCGACTCGCCGCGTGCGACGCGCCGCACGTTCGCGATGAGGTCGCCGCCCTTGATCTGCTTCAGCACGTAGCCCGAGGCGCCCGCCATCACGCTCGCGAACAGCGCCTCGTCGTCCGCGAAGCTCGTCAGCATCAGGCACGCGAGCTCGGGCATCGTCGAGCGAAGGTCCCGACAGACCTCGACGCCGCTCGAGTCGTCGAGCCGGACATCGAGGATGGCGACGTCCGGCCTGGCGAGCGGCACCCTGGTCATCGCCTCAGCGGCGGTTCCCGCCTCCCCCACGACCTCTATGTCGGGCTCGCTCTCGAGCAGGCTCCGGATGCCCTCCCGCACGATCGGGTGGTCATCGAGGAGGAACACGCGGATTGCCACGCCGCAATTGTGCCAGCGTTCGCGACGACACCGCGGCCGACCAGCTCGTCCGTCCTCGACCCTCGGTACCTTGGTGGGGTGCCGTACCGCCGGATCACCGATCCCATGCTCCTTCGGCGGCTCATGGACGCGGTGCTCATGATCGGCTCGGACGTCGAGCACGATGAGCTGCTGCAGCACATCGTCACCGAGGCGTGCAGCCTCGTCGGCGCGCGCTACGGCGCGCTCGGCGTGCTCAACGCCTCAAGGACCGGCATCGGTGCGTTCCTGACCGTCGGCGTGTCCGACGACGAGGCGGCGGCGATCGGGGACCTGCCCACCGGACGCGGCGTCCTCGGCGTGCTCATCACGGAGCCGGCGCCGCTTCGTCTGGCAAGGATCTCGGAGCACCCCGACTCGTACGGCTTCCCGCCCGGCCACCCGCCGATGACGTCGTTCCTCGGGGTGCCGATCCGAGTCCGAACCAGCGAGGAGCCCTACGGCATCCTCTACCTGACGGACAAGATCGGCGCGCCGGAGTTCAGCGACGAGGACGAGGCGCTCGCCGAGGGACTGGCGCTCGCCGCCGGGATCGCGGTGCAGAACACCCGGCTGCACGAGCGGGTACGCGTGCTCAGCGTGCTCGACGATCGGGATCGCATCGCCATGGCCCTGCACGACACGGTGATCCAGCGCCTCTTCGCGAGCGGACTCGCGCTTCAGGGTGCGGCGCGCCAGGTCGACCCCAAGGTGATGGTCGGACGGGTGAACCTCGTCATCGACGACCTCGACACCACGATCACCGAGATTCGCTCGGCAATCTTCGGGCTCGAGGACCGATCAGTCGACGGCCTGCGCAACGGCGTCCTCACGCTCACCGAGGAGCTGACGCCCTCGCTCGGCGCACGCCCGCAGGTCAAATTCTCGGGCCCCATCGACAGCAAGGTTCCTCCAAACATCGCCGACCACCTGCTCGCAGTCCTGCGAGAGTCACTCACCAATGCCAGCAAGCACGCCCGGGCCAGCAGCTACACCGTCGTGCTCCGCGTCGGCGAGGACCTGTGCCTCGAGGTGACGGACAACGGGATCGGCATACCCGCTCCGGAGGCGCGGGCACGTGGAATGGGGCTCGGCAACCTCGCGAACCGCGCGGCGAAGCTCAGGGGCAGCTTCGAGATCGAGGCCGTTGAGGGTGGCGGCACGAAGATCGTCTGGCGAGTCCCACTCTGAACTTTTCGTGATCCCTAGACCCGGAATCATCCGGTGATCTGAATCCCCTCCGAACCAGGACCGATTGGTCGGATGCTGCCATCCCGACCAGTGGGGAATGGTCAAGGCGGAGAGGCAAGGGGCTCGACGGAGCCACGCGACTCACGGCCGTACCAGACTGGTGCAGTGGGAATCTTCAGGTCCGGTGCCAATGAGCAGCGCCCGGTTGCCGGCGCTGCTGCCGTCGCGGGCGAGCTCCCCTCGATCCGCCTCCGCGACGTCGAGGAGGCCGATGCTGAATTCCTCGCCGAGCTGCAGTCGTCGGTCGCCGACGACGAGTGGGACGGCTATGACGACGCTCCCGAGGACATGCTCAGCGGGGGCAGCTACGGCGGAGGGTCTGCCGTCGTCGAGCTCAATGACCGCACCCCCGTCGGCTCCGTCTCGTGGATTCAGGTGCCACACGGGCCGAACCGGTCGAGTCTCGCGTGGTGCATCGGCATCACGGTGTCGCCCCTCTTCCGCGGCCAGCGGATTGGCGCCGCCGCGCAGCGGCTTCTGTACGAGACGCTGTTTCGCACCTCGCAAGCCAATCGGGTCGAGGCGGAAACCGACGTCGACAACATTGCGGAGCGCCGCTCGCTCGAGCTCGCAGGCTTCACGCTCGAAGGCATCGCGCGGCGCGCCAACTGGCGACGGGGCGTCTGGCACGACATGGCCGTCTACAGCCGACTGCGAACCGACGCCCCGTGACCGACGAGCTGCAGCGGATCGAAGGGCGTCAGCACTTTGGGCTCGACCCCTCCGGCTACGAGGCAGGGAGGCCCGACTACCCCTCGTTCGTCTACGACAGCCTGCGTGAGAAGTGTGGGGTGGTTCGTGGGGCCCGAGTACTCGAGGTCGGACCGGGCATGGACTGCGTCGTTCGCTGAACTGCATCGCCTTACAACCTCTGCGTACAACTGCAGTCGGAGACGTTCGTGTCGGATGGCCGACGCGGAGGTCTGCTACCGACCATTGGCGACTGAGCGCAACCGACGTCAACCTTCACTGACGGTGCGGCATCGATTGATCCGCAACAAAGCAGTAGCGACTAAACCCCTGGCATGCCAGATGGCATCAACGTCATCGCGCTAGCCATCGACACTGACGAGGTGTGGGGATACCCAGTTCTTCGAATGGTCTCGGATGCGCACGAGCGACGCCCTCGCGAGCTCGCGGCAGATCCCGACGCTGACCACGACGTGGTCCAGCATCGCACCGTGCGGCCGCCGGAATCGCAAGTCCCTCCCGTAGATGAGGGCGCATCCGAGCGCCCACGGGGCGGCGAGAGACCACGTCCGCGAGACCAGCGCCCCCAGCACCCCGAATGGGGCGGTGAGGAATAGGAGCGGGTAGACGAGCACTTCAGGGTTGTCCTGGAGGATCCTGCGCCGCAGTCCAGGGCACAGGAGCACCTGGCGGGCCTTCGCCTCGCCGTATCGCAGGTCCCGCTTCAGCTGGAGTCGGCGACTTCCCCAGTCGATGGTGACAACCGCGTCGGCGACGGACACCACCGACTCCCCCGCCGCGTTGATGCGCCAACCGAATTCGGTGTCGGAGCCGTAGTCATACCGCTCGTCGAAGCCACCGATGCGGTCGAACAGCGCCCGGCTGAACGCGAAGTTGCAGGTGATTACGCTACGCACCGCCGCGCCGGACGGCAGGTCATTGAGCGTGCCGTACGAGCTGCGGCGCAGCGAGCGAATCGGACCCCCGGTGGCGGCGGCCCTGCCCCCAATGATCGGGGCCGTGAGCCGCGCCAGCCAACCGCTCTCGGGGATCCCGCCAGCGTCGCAGAACGCGATGACCTCGCCCGTCGCGACAGCCACGGCGGCGTTGCGCTGGTGCGGGATCGTGATCGCGCGGTCGGC
>PLCI01000145.1 GCA_003135595.1 Acidimicrobiaceae bacterium
GGGATGCGGCTGCTCACCGACCCACTCAACGGGTTCGTCGCGTTCCTCGTGGACCCGAGCGGCAAGACCGTCGGCTACTCGACCAACGTGACGACGGACAACTTCGGCTCGATCGTGTCGACGCCGTGGGCGAACCTGTACACGCTGTCGCCGCAGACGGGCAGGTGGTTCCTCGTCCTCGACTGGCTCAACCCGGTGTCGGGGCTCGAGCTGCGTGCGCCGTTCACTGGCACCATCAGCTTCCGCCCGACCGTTCCGACGGCCAAGCTGCCGAACGCGACGATGCACCTCAGGCGGGGCGCCGAGTACCGCTTCAGGGTGAACATCCAGAACAACGGTGCGTCACCCGAGGCGTACTTCGTCGACCCGAGGCTGAACCACAACCAGGCGGTGCACCTCACCGACCAGAACGGCTTCGGCGCCCAGACGAACATGACGCTGCCGCTGGTGCCAGGCTTGAGCTTCCCGTACTACCTGGCGCCGCCCGACACCGCCAGGCTGACGGCGACGATCTCAAGCACGGTCCCGGTCACGTTCGACCTCGAGTACTTCCCTGGCGACCCCGACGTCTCCCCAGGGGTCAGCGCGCCCGGTGTGGCGAGCTATCTCGGGGCGAGCTCGGCGAGCCTGTCACTTGCCGGCAGCGCCGTGAGCCCCGGGCTGTGGTTACTCAATCCGAGCGAGATCGGTCCCTACGGGGCCGGTGGTGCTCCGAGCGCGACCGCGAGCGAGCACCTCGTCGCGATCACGCAGGCCTTCGACAGGTCGATGACGTCGACCACGGGCGACTACTGGGCGTTCGCGAACCACCTGTCGAACGGGTTCACGCCTGTCTACGTGTCGACGGGCGCCAGCGCCAACATCATCGTCACGATCAAGCCGACGGCGAGGGCCGGGAGCGTCGTGCACGGCATCCTGTACGTGGACGACGTCACGATCTCCTCGCAGTTCGGCTTCGCGCTGCCGGACGGCGACCAGATCGCGGCCATTCCGTACAGCTACACCGTGGCGAAGTAACCACGCTCGGGACCACTGGTTCCCCCCTGGCCGAACGGCCCGTCCTCCGCGCGAGGACGGGCCGTTCGGCTCTCAGCTCGGGGTCCTGCCACGACAAGAGCGCCGCATCCCCGTGGGCTCGGCGGCCCGTAGCACGCCGCGCGGGCACACGTCGCGGCCGCACCAACTTGCAGACACGGGTCCCAGCCAGTAATCCTTGAGCGTGATCTCCGCGCTCCCAAGCAGCGCACCACGATGCCTGGTCGCGGCGGCCTGCTGCATGCTCCTCTTCGCCGCCGGCACCGTCCAAGGCGGCGAGGCGTCAGCGGCAGCTGCAACACATCAGCGCCAGTCAGTGCTCGTCTTCGGCGACTCGCTGTCGTGGCAGTCGAGCTCGTACCTCAGGCGGGACTTCAATCCGACAACCACACACGACTACCTCCGCCTGTACCCGGGCACGGCGCTGTGCGACTGGTTCCCCGAGATCGACAAGCTGAGCACTCGCAACCCGCCCGACGTCGTGGTGCTGCAGTTCTTCGGCAACCACTCCACCAAGTGCATCGCCACCTCGCCCGACTTCGTCGCGCAGTACGGGCGGGACCTTCGCACCGCCATTGCGCAGCTGCTCGCCCTCGGGGTCAAGGGCATCGTCGTCGATGCTGGCCCGACGACGCCCATCGCCACGTGGCGGTCGTCGCTCATCGCGACCTACAGGCACGTCATCGCGTCGTTTCACTCCAAAGACATCATCTACGCGGGATCGGCCGACTTCGCCGTGGAGAGCCCGACCGGCGGCTTCGTCACCGCCTTGCAGTGCCTGCCCGTCGAGGTGAAGTACCACAAGTGCTTCGCGGGCTCCATGATCACGGTGCGTGCGACCGACAAGGTCCACTTCTGCCCGGCGACCCAGATGAGCAAGATGGGTCAGTGCCCTGTCTACGCGTCGGGGGCGTACCGCTTCGCGCACGGGCTGGCCGGGGCCGTGTGGACCGTCGATCCGGCGACGAGGCCGGCTCCGGGCACCTGACGCGAGATCGGGCCGCATCGGTCCTGTCTCAGGTGATGCCTCCGTCCCGATCGCGCTGACCAGCTTGGGCGTCAACGTCGCCTTCCTAACCACGCTCGTGCTGCCCTGCGGCGGCACCGGCAAGGTGACGTTCCGACGGCACCTCTTCAGCAGGGCCGCGAGGGCGAGCGGCGCCTCGATGCGCTACGTGCATCCCGCCGTCTCGGTCCGCCCCGATCTCGCCAGGCGACGATGAAGGCGGCACATGGCGGCCAGCTGTGTTTCGCTCGGTGCAACGACTGCGTGCTGTCGAGCGCTGAGCTCGGGTAATTGACAGCCGCCGTCGCGCCAGTCACAGTTTGCGCATGGCGCAACCAACGCAGCCCGTAGCCGACTGGACACGCGACTTCGACGTCATGGACGCGCGCTACGTCGAAGACCCGTTCCCTATCTGGGACGAGCTTCGAGAGACATGCCCGATCGCCCGGACAGAGCGGCGGACCGGGGCGTGGCTTCTCACCACCTACGCGGACGTCACTGCCGCTGCGCACGATATTGAGCACTTCAGCTCCTTGGAGGTCGGCGTCATCGACAACGGCCAGGTCGTCGACGAGGAGAACAACGCCACCCCGTATGGTCTCCCGCCGATCTCCGCGGATCCGCCGCTGCACACCTGGACGCGCCGCCTCCTCCTGCCCTGGTTCTCACACGCACGGGTCGGCACCTACGAGGCGATGACCCGGGACCTGGCCAATCGACTCATCGACGGCTTCATCGCGAACGGCTCTGCTGACGCCGCGGCGGACTTCGCCCAGCAGATCCCGGTGCGTGTCATCGCGAACATCCTCGGTGTCCCAGAGGACATGTCAGACGCGTTCACAGGATGGGTTCGAGACCTCCTCGAGTTCGCGGACGACCCAGATCGCGTCGCTCGAGGACAGGAGGGCCTGGGCAACTTCCTCATCGCCGAGATCGCGTCGCGTCGCGATGCGCCGGAGCATGACCTCATCAGCGAGCTCATCGGGCTCACGCATGACGGCAAGCCGCTGGAGGACGGGATCATCCTCGGCATGGTCGCGCTCGTCCTCATCGCCGGCATCGACACCACCTGGAGCGCGATTGGCGCATCGCTCTGGCACCTCGCCACCCACCCGAAGGACGCCGAGCGGTTGGTACAAGAGCCTGCGCTCATGAGCACCGCGATCGAGGAGCTCCTGCGCGCGTACGCACCCGTCACGATGGCCCGAGTCGTGACCGACGACACTGACTTCAAGGGCTGCCCGATGCGCAAGGGCGACAAGGTACTGATGAACTTCCCGGCCGCGAACCGCGACCCCCTCGCGTTCGATCGCGCGGACGAGGTCGTCCTCGACCGCGCGATCAATCGTCACGTGGCATTCGGATCGGGCATCCACCGATGCGCGGGATCGAACCTCGCCCGGATGGAGCTCCAGGTCGCCGTCGAAGAGTGGCTCCGACGCATACCCACCTTCCGCATCGCGCGTGACGCCGAGATCGCCTGGGCTGGCGGACAGGTGCGCGGCCCACGACGCCTCCCCGTCAGCTTCCCCTGAGATTCGGCCGCCTTGGCACCCGAGCGCTGAGTGCTCAGTGCTGGATCTTGCCTCGAACCGATGAACGCGGCGGCGGGCACGTTGAGCCCGACGCAGGCGAGGACGCCGACCGGCGCGTGCCGTGCAGCGCGGGATCGTCGAGCTACCTGTTCGGACTCCTCAACCGTGCAGCACCGTCGCCAGCGGAATGGACGTGTGCGGCGCGACGATCGTGACCTTGTGCCCCCAGCCGCTCCAGGTGATCGTCTCTGTGATCTGGCCGCTGACCGCGTGAAACTCGACTGGCAGCGTGGGTCCTGAGGCCGTGACGTAGAGCGTCACGACTGCCGTGACGGAGTTGGCCGTCGGCGTCACGTGAGCAATGATCGGCACGGCCCGAACGCCGTCGATGGTCACGACCGAACCCTCCGAGAACGGGCCGAGCAACTTTATGTGGTCGAAGTCAGACACCAAGGTGGCGCCCGTGCTGGTGCTCACGTAGGCGCGACTCTTCGAGCTGATCGATATCCACTTACCGGCGTACGAACGTGGATGCTTCGGGAGGTGGTAGTAGCTGACGACCGCCTTGGCGTCACCGCGAAGGTAGACGGTGTGGTCGACGAGGAGTGTCGTCGACCTGGCCCCGTCGCTCACGATCAACTCACGCCCTGCGGTGGCGCCGATGTCGTTGACCTCGGAGAACGAGTGCCCAGGCTGGCTGGCACCGATCACCTCGTGCACCCATTGCCGCGCGATCGCGTTCTTCAATGCCGCCGCCAGCAGCTTCGACGCCTGACTCGAGCTGGAGCTCGAGCTCGGGTTCGAGCCAGAGCCGCACGCCACGAGACCTGCGCCGAACCCGAAGAGCAGCACGACGCTTGCAATTGAGGAGCCCACGCGTCGACTTTGCATCGCCCGACCCTAGCCTCGACGTCGATCCGTTCCTGTGCCGACTGGTCCGGCGAAATGCCGTCGGAAGCACCTGCAGGGATCCATCGACATCGAGCCCCCATCGTGCGCACCGCTCTTGATGCAAGAGCGGCCCGCTGCTCCACAGCGTTCACGCGGACCGATGCAGCGGCGACACGTACGACTCACCGGGTTGGTCGATTGACCCACGATTGCGCGGCGCACTGCACGGTCCGTGCAGGCCACCGCGGATGGATCTTCTGCACCGATGGGCGATCGCTCGACAGGCGTCGATCGGACTCCGGGCCGTCTGGCTGCGTACGTCGAGGCTGCACCGATCGCACAAGCCAGGCCGCCAGCCAGAGGTGGGTGGCAGCCCCTCGGTCAGGGCTCCGGCTCGTGCCGCGCGGTCGCGCCGGGGACCTCGCTGTCGCCGCGGTCCTCAGGATGGTCGTGCAGTGTTGGTCGCCCGATGGAGCAGTAGACCCCGTAGGCAAGCGCCCGAACTCGACAACGTTGAAGACCGTGCTGCGCTTCGGTGCCACTGACCCTTCCGCGGACGGAACCTAGTCGCGCGGTGCCGCTCCGTCGTGCTCGGCCGCTCGGTGGACCGTCGAGGCCAGCTCAATCCGACTCGTGTCCTGAGTCGGGCGACGGGTCTCTGCGGACCGCCAGTTCCTCACGCGACGTCGATCAGCCCTTGCTCTTCTTCTGCGGTCAGCCAACGCCCGGGCCATGCTCGGTCGCCCCACCACGACACGATGTCGTCGACGCTCTCAGAGAGCGGTCGAAGCGAGAGGCCGTGGTCGAGTGCGAGGGAGGGATCCGTCGTGTCCGCCGTGTCGCCCCGCGGTCCCGTCCACATTGGAAACTTTGCCGCGAGGCCGCTCTGCTCGAGCCTTTCGGGCGGGACCTCGACGACGCTGGTCCCTGGGGGACCCACATGCAAGGCAATCTGCTCGACGACGTCCACGAATCCTGCGGCGGGCCAGGGTCCTGCTGCGGTGAACGCACCCGACGACGCGCGCTCCACGAGCGACAGGGTGAACGAGCCGAGGTCACGCGCGTCGATGTACTGGAGCGCGACGCTGCGTGGCCCCGGCACNNNNGCCGCCTTGAGCGGCCCGTAGGTCTCGGCGGTGATCGGCGCGTCGTCGTCCGCCGTCCCCGCCGGCCATATCGACGCGGTCGCCTCGGTGGCACCCGCGCCCAGGGGCTCCTGGTACGCAGAGACCGAGGAGATCTGGAGGTGCTGCCCGCCCCGGTCGCCGAGGGCGTCGTGCAGAGCCGCCACGTCACTCGGGCGATAGGCGATCACGTCGATGGTCGCGTCGAAGCTCCGGCCATCGAGCGCCGTGAGGTCGCCCTGGCGGTCACCGACGAGCCGCTCGACCTGGTCGGGCAGGTCCGAGGGCGACTTGCCTCGGTTGAGCACCGTGACGTCGTGACCCCGCGTGACGCCAGCGAGCGCGATGGCACGGCCGACGAACGCGGTGCCGCCGATCAGCAGGAGTCGCACGCGCGGTCCTTTCGTCGCGAATTCGATATCACCCCGACACTACGTCGAGATCGTGCGACGACGATGGTGACTCAGCGAGCGCCGTGCGATGTCTCGTCGCTCTCTGGCGCTGACGTCGGTGGCGTCGTCGCAGGTTGCGGCGTGGCATCGAGCATCATCCGGATTGTGGTCACGGCAACGGAGAGTCCGCCGAGCCCCGCGATCCACACCTTCCAGCGAGGAAGTCGGAGCCCGAGCAAGTGGTCGGCAGAGAGTCGCCCGGGCCCCGTGACGGCGAGGAGCAGCGCGGCGACGAGGTTCGTCAGTGCGAGTTCGAAGCCGCCCTTCGCCGCGAAGGGTCCTTTCGCTCGATGCGTCGTCGAGGCAACCGACATGGTCTGCACCAGGGCGAGAGGGCCGAGCGGGCTCCACGCTCCCGTCGCCGTGAGGAGACCGCCACCTATCTCGGATGCGCTGGCCGTCGCGGCCATGACGACGCCTGGTCGGAGCCCCATGCGGTCGAATCCCTTCGAGGTCGCACGCAGCCCCGGGCCGTCGAACGTCCCGAGGAGCTTCTGGAGGCCATGTGCGACCAGGTAGCCGCCGAGGACGAGGCGGCCGATGAGCAGGCAGAGATCGCGGATGGCTTTCATCTCGCTCGAGGCTAACCACCGGCGCCGCAGTGGTGCTCACGACTTCTCTCGGGCACGCGCGGTACGGCCCAGGTACGGTCTGGTCGACCAGTCAACGGGAGGAGCCAGCATGCCGGGATTCGTCCAGATCATGGAGATCAAGACTTCGCGCGTCGACGAAGTTGAAGCGCTCTCCAAGCGGATGCAAGAGGAGCGGGGCGACGCGCTGCTCGCCGACAAAGCGACGTTCACCGCGGATCGCGATCGCCCCGGGTACTACCTGATCATCGTCGAGTTCGACTCCTACGAGCGCGCCATGGAGAACTCGAACGACCCCGAGAC
>PLCI01000011.1:0-7987 GCA_003135595.1 Acidimicrobiaceae bacterium
TCACGCTCACCCACATGACCGACGCCAACGGCCAGCGGTTCATCGGCGACCCGAACGGCGGCAACGAGGTGGTGCTTGACGGGACCGGACTGAACGTCCTCACGCTCAGCTACGTGAACTTCGGCACGGCGGGAAGCGCGTCGTCCCAGGACTTCGACCTGCTCCAGATCAGCCCCAACGGCACGTCGCTGTCCTTGTTCACGTTTGGGGACCCCAGTCCCACGGTCACCGGGAACTCCATCCCGGTGTCCTTCCAGACCCTGTCAGGGCCGTCGAACACCAGGCAGTTCTCCTACGCGCCGATCCAGGACGTGACGTCGCTCAACACGGACGTCCTGCCCTCCGCGGGCGGCACGGCGGTGACGATCAACGGCGGGGGGTTCACCGGGGTGAACGGGGTGTCCGAGGTCGTCTTCTCGGCGAACAGCTTCACAAGCCCGCCTGTCATCGTGCTGCCGGCGAACTTCACGGTGGTCTCGAGCACCAAGATCNNCCCTGCCGAGCCCCTCGATGGTGCCCGGCAGCTACACGGTGTTCGTCTGCGGCCTGTACACCTGCGGCTCGGGCGATCCGACGACGCCGGTCGTCGCCACGGTCGACGTGATCTATCCGGGCACGACGGCGGTCACGAGCGCCGAGATGGCGGGCACCTCGGTCTCGCCGTCCGGCAGCACAGCCGGCGGGACGAGCTTCGAGGTCCAGGGCACCAACTTCGGCGCGCTCGCGCACCTGAAGGTGTACCTCGTGAACCCGCTCGGTGAGACCGTCGCCGCCACGGCGCCGTCTGCGGGTCCCGCCCCGACGGACCCCGGCGCGACCCAGTCGATCGTCGTCACGTCGCCGCCCGCGCTCGGGGGGTACGCCGGAGTGATGACGGTCGTCCTCGTCGGTGACAACGGCACGTCGGCGGAGTCGCCCACCGCGCTGTTCACCTACACGCCGTAGGCAGGGCGCACGCCGAGGAGGCATCGCCTCCCCGGCGTGCGCCTCCAGGCGATCGGGGCAACATCGAAGCGGCTTCGGGCACGCGCGAACGTGCGGCGCGCGACCCGACGATCAGCGAGTGCGACGACAAGGCGGTGTACTCGCTCAACCGCGTCACGTACCGCTTCGGGAAGCGGCTCCCAGCGTCCGGCGACAAGGACACGTCGCCCGAGCCGTTTGGGGCGCTGTTCACCTCCGAGGCGCCGCACGGAGCACGGAGGGACACGTACGCCGCAAGTTCGCTGGGCTCAGACGGTCGAGGCGACCTCGAGGCCGTCCTCTGCGGGCGTGAGGGTCCGGCGCATCGTCGTCACGCCGAAGCCACCCACGACGGCGCCGACCGCGAGGCACACCGTCCACAGCTTGGCGGCGTGGAAGGTGAAGAACACGCCGGCGATCGACGCACCGATCGCGGACGACACCGCCCAGACGATCCCGACGAGCGCGTTGTAGCGCCCGCGGAGGTGCTCTGGGGCGAGCTCGTTGACGAGCGCGGGGGACACCGGCTGGAAGACGGTCTCCCCGACCGCGAAGACGACCTGGCCGACGCACAGGACGAGGACCGCCGCGACCGAGCCGAAGAACAGCGAGGAGGTCGCGAGCAGCCATGACGCGCCCCACAGCAGCCCCACGAGTCCGATGAGCAGGGACCGGCTCTTGCCCCTGATGCCGGCGAGCACGAACAGCTGCGCCACGATGATGGTGAACGTGTTGGTGGCGAAGAGGATCCCGACGGCATGGATGCTCAGGTGCGCGACGTTGGTCACGAACAGCGGCAGTCCGGCCTCGATCGAGCCATAGCCGCACACCATGAGCACGAGCGAGAACCCGACGAATCGCACCATCCGCCGGTCCTGCAGCACGGTCACCCAGCCCTCCTTGGCGATGTCGGGGTGCTGGTCGGTGACGGCGGCCTTGCCGCCGAATCGACGCAGTGAGAAGAGCACCGCGGCATCGGCAAGCGAGAGGATGCCGCTCACGATGTAGAGCACCTGGAAGGAGTGCAGGCTGTGGAGGTTCGCGATCGACGTGCCGATGAGCACCCCGATGCCGATCCCGACGTTGATGAGCATGAAGTTGAGGCCGAAGGCGTCCTGACGGTGCTCTTCGACCACGATCCTCGTGATGAGCACGTTGAAGGCGCTCCACATCCCCGCGCCACCCGCAGCGATGAGCGTGGCGACGCCGAACATCTCAGGGATCGTTGAGGCGAAGCCGATCGCGGCGAAGCCGACCGACACGATCGGCATCATGACCGTGAGGACGATGGAGGGGCCGTGGCGGTCGACGATCGTGCCGTAGAACGGGGACATCGCGACGCCGAGAACGGCCTCCCAACCGAGCATCGCCGTGGAGATGCCGACCGGGAAGTGCCGGATGTGCGTGCAGAAGAGGACGAAGAGCGAGAACGTGACGCCCATCCCGAAGGCGCCGAGGAGCGTGGCGATGAAGAACCGGCGGATGGGCCAGTCGGTCAGCGCGTCGACGTCAAAGGGCAGCCGCTCGCGCACGCGGCTCCGGACGGTGGAGGTGGTCTGCGACACAAGAGATCAACGCTACCGGCGGGCTGCGACACCGATTGCGCCGGGCTACAGGTTCCTTCGATACCGCCCGCCGACCTCGAAGAGCGTGGTGGTGATCTCCCCGAGCGTGCAGCACCGCACGACGTCCATCAGGACCTCGAACGTGTTGGCACCCTGGAGGGCCGCCTCGCGCAGGGCCTCGAGTGCCGCCTCGCGCTCGTTCGCGTGCGCGGTCTGGAACGCCATCCGGCGCTCCACGGCGCTCTGGCGCTCCTCGAGCGTGGAGCGGGCGAGCTCGATCGAGTCCGGGACCGGGGCCGCGTTCGGGTCGAGGAACGTGTTCACGCCGACGATCGGCAGCGAGCCGTCGTGCTTGCGCAGCTCGTAGGCCATCGATTCGTCCTGGATCCGGCCGCGCTGGTAGCCCAGCTCCATCGCGCCCAGGACCCCCCCGCGCTCGTTGATGCGCTCGAACTCGCTGAGCACGGCCTCTTCGACGAGGTCGGTCAGCTGCTCGACGATGTAGCTGCCCTGGAGGGGGTTGTCGCAGTCCGCGAGCCCCCACTCCCGGTTGATGATGAGCTGGATAGCCATTGCGCGGCGGACCGACTCGCCGGTCGGCGTGGTCACGGCCTCGTCGAAGGCGTTGGTGTGCAGCGAGTTGCAGTTGTCGTAGATCGCGCACAGCGCCTGGAGCGTCGTGCGGATGTCGTTGAAGGACATCTCCTGGGCGTGCAGCGATCTCCCGGANNCGCGCGACGCGCCCGAGCACCGTGTACTCCGCGTCCATGCCGTTCGAGAAGAAGAACGACAGCGACGGCGCGAACGCCTCGATGGGCATGCCCCTTGCGAGCCAGGACTCGACGTAGGTGAAGCCGTTCGACAGGGTGAGCGCCAGCTGACTGATGGGGTTCGCCCCTGCCTCGGCGATGTGGTAGCCCGAGATCGACACCGAGTAGAAGTTCCTGACGTTGTGGTCGACGAAGTACTGCTGCACGTCGCCCATCATCCGAAGCGCGAACTCCGTCGACAGGATGCAGGTGTTCTGACCCTGGTCCTCCTTGAGGATGTCGGCCTGGACGGTTCCTCGCACCGTCTCGAGCGCCTCGCGCCTCGCCTCGTCGCGCTCGCTCGGCGAGAGCGCCCGGCCGGCGAGCTCTTCCGCCTTGGCCACCTGCTGGTCGGCCGCGACGTTGAGGAACATCGCGAGGATCGTCGGGGCGGGACCGTTGATCGTCATCGAGACCGACGTGGTCGGCGAGCACAGGTCGAAGCCCCCGTAGAGCACCGCCATGTCCTCGATGGTCGCGACCGACACGCCGGCGTTCCCGACCTTCCCGAAGATGTCGGGACGCTCGTCGGGGTCGAAGCCGTAGAGGGTCACCGAGTCGAACGCCGTCGAGAGCCTCGTCGAGGGCTGGCCGCTCGCGAGCAGGTGGAAGCGTCGGTTCGTGCGCGCCGCGTCCCCCTCGCCCGCGAACATCCGCGTTGGGTCCTCGTCGTCTCGCTTGAAGGCGAACACCCCTGCGGTGTACGGGAACCGACCCGGAAGGTTCTCCCGGCGCAGGAACCTGACGAGCGCGCCGTCGTCCAGCTCCCGCGGGAGCGCGACGCGGGGAACCTCGGTGCCCGACAGCGTGGCGCGTCGAAGCTCGATGGTGCGGCCCGCGAGCTCGGTGCTCGGCTTGGACAGGCGCTCGACGTCCTCGGGCCAGCGCGCGAGCTCGACGCGCACCGCGGGGTCGAGGGCGTCGTGGGCCTCGCGCGCGGCGCGCTCGAGCTCCGTCGTGTCGATGCCCCGTGCCGCGAGGTGCGAGGCCGCGAGGCGAAGCGACGCGGCGAGCGCGGCGGACTCGGCGAGCCGCTCGGTCTCCTTGTGGTAGCCGCGCACGGCCCGCGCGATCTCGCCGAGGTACCCGATGCGGTCCGGCGGAATGATGACGTCGGCGTGCGTCGAGGCGTGCACGCCGGGATCCTCGAGGACCCCGCTCGCCGCCGTGAGCCCGTGCTCGGCGAGGTCACGCCGCAGCTCGTGGTACAGGGCGGTCACCCCGTCGTCGTTGAAGCGCGCAGCCACGGTGCCGAAGACGGGCAGCGACTCGAGGCCCTGGCCGGGCGTGCCCCGGAGCCGTGCGACCTGGCGACGCACTTCGCGGAGCGCGTCGTCAGCACCTCGCCGCTCGAACTTGTTGATCGCGATCACGTCCGCGACGTCCAGCATCTCGATCTTCTCGAGCTGGGTGGGTGCGCCGTACTCCGGCGTCATCACGTACAGCGAGACGTCGGCGAGCTCGTCGATGCCCGCGTCACCCTGGCCGATCCCCGGCGTCTCGACGACGACGAGCTCGGCGCCCCAGGCCGCGCTGGCGGCGATGACGTCACCGAGGTGCGCGGGCAGGCCGCCGGGGGCGCCGCCTGCGCCGAGCGAGCGGAAGAACACCTGGGGGGTGTCGATCGCGTTCATCCGGATGCGGTCGCCGAGGAGCGCACCGCCGTCGCGACGGCGCGTCGGGTCGACGGCGATGACCGCGATGCGCAGCTTGTCCTCGAGGTCCAGGCGGAACCGCCGGAGCAGCTCGTCGGAGAGCGAGCTCTTGCCCGACCCGCCCGTGCCGGTGATCCCGAGGACCGGTACACCGCGGGAGGTGGCGGCCGCTCGCAGCGAGGTGGTGACCGACGAGGGAAGGGCGTCACGCTCGATCGAGGTGATGGCGCGGGCGAGGGCGAGGCGGTCGCCCGACAGCAGGGCGTCGGCGGACTCGATCGGGGGACGCGGCGTCGTCCTCGCGATCGCGCACATCTCGGCTGCCATGCCCGAGAGGCCTAGCTTCGCGCCGTCCTCGGGGGAGAAGATCTTGGCCACCCCACGGGCTTCGAGGTCAGCGATCTCGCGACGGATGATGACGCCGCCGCCGCCGCCGAAGACCTTGATCTCGGGGCGCCCCCGCCGGGCGAGCTCGTCGACCAGGTAGCTGAAGAACTCCATGTGCCCGCCCTGGTACGAGCTGATCGCGACGCCGTGGACGTCCTCGTCGACNNGCCGTGACGAACCGGAGCGTCTCGCGCGGGTCCTCGTCCATCACGACGAGGTTACGTCCCGATCGGGCTCACCGACACGACGAGCGCGGGGCGCAGGGTCCTGACCGATCGGTGTGTCGCCGGGGGGCTCAGCCGACTACTTCGCGAAGTCCCAGGACTCGCCTTTCTCGTAGTGGTGCAGGATCGACTTGGCGACGAGGATGCGGTGGACCTCGTCGGGTCCGTCGGCGAGGCGCAGCGTGCGCGCCCCGAGGTACATACCCGCGAGCGGGAGGTCGCTCGACACGCCCGCTGCCCCCCAGACCTGGATGGCTCGATCGACGACCCGGTGGAACGCGTTCGGCACGTACACCTTGAGCGCGGAGATCTCGACGCGCGCGCGCGGGTCCCCGCGGTCGACCAGCTCGGCGGTCTTGATCGTCATGAGCCGTGAAGTCTGCAGGTCGATGTAGGAGTCGGCGATGAATCCCTGGACGAACTGCTTGTCGCGCAGGAGGCCGCCGTGCACCTCGCGCGTGAGCGATCGCTCGACCATGAGGTCGAACGCCCGCCACATCGCGCCGACTGAGTTCATGCAGTGAAAGACGCGGCCCGCGCCGAGGCGCTCCTGGGCAATCTCGTGGCCCTGGCCGACCGCGCCGAGCTGGTTGTCGACCGGGACACGAACGTCGGTGTAGCGGACCTCGCAGTGGTCCGACGTCGGGGCGCCCCAGATGCCGATGCCCCGGACGATCTCCACGCCCTTCGTGTCGGTGGGCACGATGATCTGGATCTGCTGGCCGGCGCGGCCGAGCTCCCCGGTCGGGTCGTCGGCGACGCACATCACGATGAAGAAGTCGGCCCTCTTGCCGTTGGACGTGAACCACTTGTGGCCGTTGATCACCCACTCGTCGCCCTCGCGCCTCGCCGAGGTCGTGAGGCTCCTCGGGTCGCTGCCGGCGTTCTCCGGCTCGGTCATCGAGAAGCCCGACTCCATGGTCCCCTCGATGAGCGGGATGAGCCACTTGCGCTTCTGCTCCTCGGTGCCTCGCTTGGCGAGGACCACCTGGTTGCCCGAGTTGGGAGCGACCACTCCGAAGAATGCCGCGGCGCCGGCGTAGGCGAGGATCTCGTTCATATAGGCATGCGCGAGGAAGTCGAGTCCCATGCCCCCGTACTCGGTGGGTAGATGCGGCGCCCACAGGCCAGCGTCGCGCACCTTCTCCTTGATCGACTCGCGTGCGGCGTGCGCGGCCTCGCGCTGGGCGTCGCTCGCGTGGCCGCTGCGGTGCGGGTAGAGCACCCCTTCGCGCGGGAGGATCTCATCGTTCACGATGGCGGCGGTGCGGAGCCGCACGTCGTTCACGTGGTCGGGCAGGGTCGGGACNNGGGAGGACGTCGATGGCGGTCGTGTACGAGGCGGCACTGGCCGAGGTCACCGGGCCCGGGCAGTTCTTCGAGACGAATGAGCGCGTCCTCGGCGGCGTCACCTACCGGGCTTTCGAGAACGCCCCGAAGACGCTGGTCGAGATCTTCTCGGGAGCGAGGGGCTCGGACAAGACGTTCTTGGTCTACGAGGACGAGGAGTGGACCTTCGAGGACGTGCACGCCGAGGCCGACGCGCTCGGGCACGTCCTGGTCCACGAGTTCGGGGTCAAGCCAGGGGACCGCGTCGGGATCGCGATGCGCAACCTGCCCGAGTGGATCGTGACGTTCACCGCGGCCCTGTCGGTCGGGGCGATCTCGGTCTCGCTCAACGCGTGGTGGACCGAAGAGGAGATCGACTACGCCGCCGGGGACGCGGGGCTCGCCGTGCTCGTCTGCGATCCCGAGCGCATGGCCCGGGCGCATCCGGTGTGCGAGCGCCGCGGCATCACGCTGCTCGCCACGCGCACCGACACGCTCGTGCCCGTGCCACCCGGGGTCATCCGCTGGAAGGACGTGGTGGTCCGGGGCAACCCGATGCCCGACGTCGAGGTCGACCCAGAGGACGACGCGACCATCCTCTACACGTCGGGGACCACGGGCTTCCCGAAGGGCGCGGTCTCGACGCACCGCTCGATCTGCCAGGCGCTCATGGCGTTCGGGTGCAACGGGGCGCTGCAGGGGATCGTGAGGGGCCCCAACCCGACGCCGCAGCCAGCGGGCAGCAATCCGCCCTGCTTCATCCTCATCGTGCCGCTCTTCCACGTGACCGGGTGCGTCCCGGTCATGATGTCGTGCTTCAGCGTGCAGCTCAAGCTCGTCATGCTGCACCGCTGGGACCCCGAGAAGGCGCTCGAGATGATCGAGCGTCACAAGGTCACCGCGTTCGTGGGCGTGCCGACCCAGAGCTGGGACCTGCTTGAGTCGCCTCGCTTCAAGGACTTCGACACCTCATCGCTCGTGAGCGTCGGGGGTGGCGGCGCACCGGCACCGCCGCGACTCGTGGAGCGCATCGAGGGCTCCTTCACGAAGGGCCG
>PLCI01000011.1:8021-11132 GCA_003135595.1 Acidimicrobiaceae bacterium
GGCGAGCGCGGCGAGATCTGGATGAAGGGGCCAAACCTGTTCCGCGGGTACTGGGGCAAGCCCGAGGCGACGGCCGAGACGATCGTGGACGGCTGGCTGCGCAGCGGCGACATCGGCCGCGTCGACGACGAGGGCTTCCTCTACGTCGAGGACAGGGCCAAGGACATGGTCCTGCGCGCGGGAGAGAACGTCTACTCCGCCGAGGTCGAAGCGGCCGTCTACGAGCACCCCGCCGTCCACGAGGCGGCGGTCTTCGGCGTGCCCCACGAGCGCCTCGGCGAGGAGGTTGCCTGCGTCGTGTGCCTCAAGGCGGGCGCGTCGCTCACGGTCGACCAGCTGCGCGACCACCTCTCGAGCCACCTCGCCGCCTTCAAGATCCCGACGCGGATCGTGTTCATCAGCGAGCCGCTGCCGAGGAACCCGGCTGGCAAGTTCGTCAAGCGCGAGCTGCGGGCGACCTACTTCGCGGAGAGCCCGAGCGCGACGAGCACGTAGGGCATCGCGCCGAGCGCGGCGACTTCTTCGAGGTGGACCCAGCGCGCCTCGTCGCTCGTCCCGTGGCGCTCGGGGGTGAGCGCCCCCGTGTCGCGGACCTCGACGTCGTAGATCAGCCGGATCGTGAATACCGCCGTGCCGTCATCGCGCCCTCGCACGTCGGTCGTCACCATCGCGAGCCGCGGCTCGCGCCCCGTGAGGCCTGTCTCTTCGGCCAGCTCGCGCAGCACCGCCGTCTCCGGCGCCTCCCCGAACTCGAGCCCGCCACCCGGCAGGAACCACGACCCCTCGACGGCGGTGCGGCTCGAGGCGCGGACCACGAGAACTTCGTCGTGGCGCCGGCAGATGCCGTAGGCGCCGATCCGCCAGACGTGTCCCGGCTCGTCGTCGCGCTCGTTGCGCGTGGTGTCCTGGTCGTGCACGCGACTCCCCCCGACGCGCGGCTGGCGCCTGCGTCCGTGCCAACCTACCGAGGCGTGCCTCGCGCCCGGTAGGTTCCGGGCTCGCACGACAGGAGGAACTTGACCACCAGCACCGCGCAGCTCGACGCCTTCGACGCCGCGACGGCGGTCACTCTCGTCGGCGACGGCACGTATCGAGCCGAGCTCGACCAGTCCTACTCGATTCTCGGCAAGCCGAACGGCGGGTACCTGCTCGCGGTCGCGGCACGAGCGGCCACCACCGAGCTGGTCGAGCGCGGGACCAATCACCCGCACTGCCTGGCCGCGAGCGCGTCGTTTGTCCGCGCCCCGAAGTGCGGCCCTGCCGAGGTGGTCGTCGCGGTGCACCGCACCGGCACCACGGTCAGCCACGTGCATGCCGCGATCGTCCAGGACGGCCGCGTTGCTGTCGACACGATCCTGTCGTGCGGGCGGCTCGATGCGATGGGCGAGCCCCGCTACCAAGAGCCCTGCCCGGTCGTGCTCGCCGACCTCGATCACTGCCCCCGGGTGGCGCCCGGCGGCCCGCCCGGCCAGGGCGTCACGATCATGGACCGCGTCGAGCTCCACCTCGACCCGGCGACCACGGGGTTCTCCCGCGGCGAGATCGGGACCGTCGCCGAGGTGCGCGGGTGGCTCCGCCTGGCCGAGGGCCGGGCGTTCGACCCACTGTCACTGCTCTTCGTGTCCGACGCGCTGCCGCCCGCGACGTTCCCGATCGGCTCGTCGGGCTGGGTGCCGACGATCCAGCTCAGCGCCTACGTGCGCGGGGTGCCGGCGGACGGCTGGCTCGTCGCCCGTCAGCGCGCGAAGCTCGTGGCGGGGGGCCTGGTCGACGAGGTCTGCGAGCTGTGGGACGCCGCGGGACGGCCCGTCGTCCAGGCCGCGCAGCTCGCGATGGTGCGGTTCCCGAGCTAGGGGCGCCGCGACGGGCTCGCGGTCATCGACGGATCGCGCAGCACCGTGGGGGCGAGCGCCTCGTCGATCGCGGCGACCAGGTCGTCGTCCAGCGTCAGGTCCGCGGCCCTCGCGTTCTCCTCGACCTGGGAGGGGCGCGTCGCGCCGATGATCGCGCTCGAGATGTTGTCGTTGCGGAGCACCCACGCGAGGGCGACCTCGGCGGGGCTGTGGCCCGCGTCGCGCGCGAGCTTGCAGAACCGCTGGACGGGCTCGAGGACCTCGTCGCGCAGCAGCCACGAGATGAAGTGCTTCGCGCCCTCGTCGGTTGCGCGGCTGTTCTCGGGCGGCGCCTGGCCGGGCGCGTACTTGCCGGTGAGCACGCCCTGGGCGAGGGGGGACCAGACGATCTGGCTGATGCCGTTCGCCTTGCAGACCGGGATCACCTCCGCCTCGGGGACGCGCCACAGCAGCGAGTACTGCGGCTGGTTGGAGACGATGCGGTCGAGTCCCATCTGGCCGGCGATTGAGACGGCCTCGGCGATCTGGCCGGCAGTCCACTCCGACACGCCGATGTAGTGGACCTTGCCCGCTCGCACGAGGTCGTCGAACGCCCGCAGCGTCTCGTCGAGCGGGGCCTCCACGTCGTAGCGGTGCGCCTGGAGCAGGTCCAGGTGGTCGATCTGCAGCCTTCTCAGGGAGGACTCGCACGACTCGATGATGTGCTTGCGCGACAGCCCACGGTTGTTCGGGTTCGGGCCCGTCGGCCAGTAGACCTTGGTGAAGATCTCGATCGAGTCGCGTCGCACGCCGGCGAGCGCGCGCCCGAGCACCTCCTCGGCGCGCCCGAGGCTGTAGGTGTCGGCCGTGTCGAAGGTCGTGATGCCGGCCTCGAGCGCGGCGCGGACGCACGCGATCGCGGCGTCGTCGGCGACCTGGCCGCCGTGGGTGACCCAGTTGCCGTACGCGATCGCCGAGACCATCATCCCGCTTCGACCTAGGTGTCGGTGCTGCATGGAGGCGAAGCGTACTCGCGGCACCTAGCCTCGATTCGTGGACGTCGCTGGAGGGCGATCGCGCGCGTCGACGCCGCGCATCGATCCGAAGGACCTCACGGTTCGAGCGGACACCGCTGGCGGACCGGGCGGCCAGCACGCGAACCGCACGCGCAGCCGCATCACTGTCGAGCTCGACCTCACCACCGCCACCGGGTTCGACGAGCCGAGCACCTGCGCCAACTTGTCGGCGAAACCCGCGTACCAGACCCAGCGATCGATCG
>PLCI01000004.1 GCA_003135595.1 Acidimicrobiaceae bacterium
GGCGAGGCCCGCCTCGCTCGGCTGGACTGTCGAGGTGGCTGCGGCGGCGAGTGGGCTGAAGAGCAGTCCCAGCGCGAAGGCCACCACACAGTTCGGCAGCATGATCGCGGTGACGTAGTCGGAGCCTGGTGCGAGCCGGGTGAGAAGCGCGAACCCGAGCGTGGCGAGCGCGGTCCCGACGGTCACGATCGGCCAGATGCCCATCCGGGCCATCAGCCGGCTGGAGATCTGCGCGCCGATGATGATCGCGACGGACGGCGGGAGAAACGCAAAGCCGGTGCGGAGGGCGGAGTAGCCGAGCACGTTCTGCATGAAGAGCGTGAGGAAGAACCACATGGAGAAGAAGGCGCCACCGACGAGCAGCATCACGATGTTCGCACCGGTGGCGGTTCGCGAGCGAAAGAACCGCAGCGGCAGGAGTGGGAACTTCGCGAGCTTCGCCTCCACGAGTGCGAACCCAACAAGGAGCACTGCGGCGATGCCAAGCGTGAGGACGGTCCTCGACGAGGTCCATGCATACGTGGTCGTGTTGACGATGCCGTAGACCGCCGTGGAGAGCCCCGCGGTCACGAGCACCGCACCGAGCACGTCCATCGTGTGATCGTCCGCCGCTCGACGCAGCTCGGGCAGATACGAGATCGCCATCGCGCAGAGCACGGCGCCGATTGGGACGTTGATGAAGAGCACCCATCGCCAGGACAGCTCCGAGGTCAGGATCCCGCCGAGGAGGGCGCCGGTTGCGCCTCCCGCACCCGCCACCGCGCTCCACATCCCGATCGCGCGAGCCAGCTTTGCGCCGCTGAACGTCGTGACGATGATGGTCAGCGTCGCTGGTGACAGGATCGCACCACCGAATCCCTGGACAGCCCTCGCCGCCGTCAGCCACGCAGCGTTCTGGGCGAAGCCACCGACGAGGCTCGCCCCCGTGAAGATCGCGAGGCCGACGATGAAGACCTTCTTCTGACCGAACACGTCAGCGGCTCGGCCGCCGAGCAGCAGGAAACCTGCGAACGTCAACACGTAGGCATTGACGATCCATTGCTGGCCCGAAGCCGAAAAGTGCAGACTCGACGTGATCGTTGGCAGCGCGACGTTGACCACGGACACGTCGAGGACGACCATGAATTGCGCGATGCAGGCGACCGCCAGAATGAAGCCGGTGTGCGTCCGACGCATCGCCGTCGTTGCCACCGGAACACCATAACTGCGAAGCCCTCATGGGTTCGAGGTCCGCGGGTCGCGCCGTCGCGGCACAGGGTCGAAGTGTGCCAACTGCTAGAAACGACTCCATGCCTGCCCGGATCGGTGTCCCTGGTGAGACGCGCCCGGGCGAAACGCGCGTGGCGCTCACGCCTCAGGCCGCAGGCAGGCTGGTGAGCGAGGGCTTCGAGGTCGTCGTCGCGCAGGGTGCGGGAGCCACAGCCACCTTCGAGGACGCTGCGTACGAGGGCGCGGGCGCCTCAATCGCGCCGTCAGCGGCCGATGCGTGCCGAGGTGCCGCGGTGGTCGTACGCGTCAATGCGCCGACTGCCGATGACGCTCGACTGCTCGACGAAGGCGCGGTGCACCTCTCGTTCCTGCAGCCCTCGGCCAGCACGGAGGCGTTGAAAGTGATGCTCGAGCGGCGGGCCACCGCGGTGTCGTTCGACCTCGTGCCGAGGATCAGTCGTGCCCAGGGGATGGACGCCCTCAGCTCGCAAGCGACCGTGTCTGGCTATCGGGCCGCACTGGCTGGTGCGGAGCGGCTCGGAAAGTTCTTCCCGATGTTTATGACGGCGGCAGGAACCGTGCCTCCAGCCAAGGTCCTCGTGATGGGCGTCGGGGTGGCCGGGCTCCAGGCGATTGCGACGTCGCGACGGCTGGGCGCGGCTGTCAAGGCCTACGACGTGCGCGCCGCCGCAAAGGAGGAGGCCGAGAGCCTGGGCGCGACCTTCCTCGACCTGGGCATGGCGGCCGAGGGCGTCGGCGGCTACGCACGGGAGCTGAGCCCCGAAGAGCTGGCTGCCCAGCAGCGGGCGCTCGCCGATGAGGTGGCTGCGAGCGATGTGGTGATCACCACGGCGGCGGTCCCGGGCCGAAAGGCGCCGGTGCTCGTGACGGCTTCGATGGTCGACGCGATGGGCCCAGGCGCCATCGTGATCGACATGGCGGCCGACAGCGGCGGCAACTGCGAGGTGACGAAGCCCGGCGAGGACGTGCGACGGCATCTGGCACTCGTCGTCGGCATGTCCAACCCACCGGCGGGAATGCCGACGCACGCGAGCTTCCTCTACGCACGCAACGTCACCAACCTGCTCGCCCTCTATGCGAAGGGTGGCGTCGTGGCATCGGACTGGAGCGACGAGATCGTCGTTGGCGCGACCGTGGTCAAGGACGGCGCGTGCACGAACGAGGCTGCGTCGTCGCTGCTGGGGGTTCCGTATGCGCCCATCGTCGCCGCGAAGGTCGAGGCGTCGGCAACGTGAAGGCACTGGCCGTCGGCCTCTCGATCCATCTGAACCTCGCCTCGACTGCAGCGGTCACCGCGTCACCACATATGAGCGAGGTGCTCGAGTACCTGACGGTCTTCATCCTCAGCGTCTTCGTCGGGATCGAGGTCATCTCCAAGGTCCCGAGCATCCTGCACACGCCGCTCATGAGTGGCTCGAATGCCATCCACGGCGTGATCCTCGTTGGCGCGATGCTCGTGCTCGGCCAGGCGACCACGACGCCCGAGACGGTCCTAGGCGTCCTGGCTGTCTTCCTCGCGACGCTCAACGTCGTCGGTGGCTTCGTCGTCACCGACCGGATGCTGGAGATGTTCAAGGGCAAGCCCGAGGAACGGAAGAAGAAGCCCGACGAGGGTGCCACGTGAGCAGGGGGACGGTTCTCGACCTGTGCTACCTGGTCGCGGCGATCACCTTCATCATCGCGCTCATGGGGCTGTCGAGCCCGCGGCACGCGCGCCGGGGCAACCTCGTCGCGGTCGGCGGCATGACGCTCGCGATCGGCGCGACGTTCGCCCAGCCGAGCCTGCACCACCTCGGCTGGATGATCGGCGCGATGGCGGCAGGAACGATCGTCGCCGTGCCGACGTCGCGCTTCGTGAAGATGACCGCGATCCCGCAGNNCAACGGCGTCGGCGGCGGCGCCGCCGCGCTCGTGTCGATCACCGAGTACCTCGCCCTGACTTCGACGACCCGAGCGCCCTGCCTCTTCCAGGTCGTGTGCCCGCCAGTGGGCGGTGTCAAGGCCGTCGCGGTCTACAAGATCCTCGAGGTCGTGCTCGGCGTCATCATCGGCACCGTCTCGTTCTCCGGCTCCGCGATCGCGTTCGCCAAGCTCCAGGAGCTCATGACCGGCCGGCCGGTGACCTATCCCGCGCAGCAGGTGCTGAATGCGGCGCTCGGCGTCGCGATCGTCGTCGTCGGCGCTCTGTTGCTCGTGACCGGATCACTGGTCTGGCTGTGGATCCTGCTCGGGCTCGCGCTCGTGCTCGGTGTCGCCTTCGTGCTGCCGATCGGCGGCGCGGACGTGCCGGTGCTCATCTCGCTCCTCAACTCGTTCACGGGCATCGCCGTCGCCGCCTCGGGCTTCACGATCGGTTCGAACCTGCTCATCGTGGCGGGCACCCTGGTCGGCGCGTCGGGAATCCTGCTCACGAGGATGATGAGCGCCGCCATGGGGCGGTCGCTGCCGAACATCCTGTTCAGTGCCTTCGGCTCGGTCGTGACTGCGTCGGGGTCGACCGAGGCCGCGGACGGCCGGTCCGTGCGCTCGGGCACCGCCGAGGACATCGGCGTGCTGCTCGCCTACTCGCGAAAGGTCGTCATAATCCCGGGCTACGGGCTTGCCGTGGCCCAGGCCCAGCACGTGGTCCGCGAGCTCGCCGACACCCTCAAGGCGCGCGGCGTCGAGGTGTTCTTCGCGATCCACCCCGTCGCTGGCCGCATGCCGGGCCACATGAACGT
>PLCI01000105.1:0-4397 GCA_003135595.1 Acidimicrobiaceae bacterium
CATCGCGGCGGCGGTCCTGGGCGTCGCCGGCGTCGTCGTCGCCCTCTGCCTGGGCTCGCCGTTCGGTGCGCTCGGCGTCACGCTCGGCGTCACCATCGGATTCCTGAACGTGCGGTCCATCGACCGTCAGGTCTCGCGCACCGACGTCGACCCCGAGGCGTCGAGCAAATCGCTACGCAGGATGGTCGGTTCGCGCACGTTGCTTCGACTTGGTGCGATCACCGCCGTGGTGCTCGCCTTCGTCGTGATTGAGGCACCACTCGGCATCGGTATCGTTGTCGGGCTGGTCATCTTCCAGCTTGCGTTCGTGGGGAACGTGATTCGGGCGATGACCGCCCAAGGAGGAGTGGCGTGAGGCTGCTGGCGGCCGCGAAGCCCCAGATCCAGATCGGAGACCAGCCGACGTTCCACGTGCTCGGACTCACGTTCGACACGTACATCATCGCGTCGACCCTCGTGGTCGCGGGGTTCATGCTGGCGCTCGTGGTCCTCCTGCGCCGCAGCGCGACGTCCGCGGCACCCGGGAAGCTGCAGATGTTCTTCGAGTACGTCGTCGATCAGGTCAGGGACCTCACGAGCTCGGTCATCGGCCCCGAAGGCGAGCAGTACGTGCCGCTCGGGGTCCTGCTCTTCGTCTTCATCCTCGCCTGCAACTGGCTGGAGTTCATCCCCACCCAGCTCCAGGTCGGCGTGAGCCCCGAGCTCCTCCCGCCGCCCACCGCGGACATCAACCTCCCCCTCGCCATGGCGCTTTCGGTGTTCATCCTCTGCCAGATCGTTGCGGTTCGGCACCGCGGTCCCGTCGGCAACTTCAAGCACTACTGGAAGCCGTACATCGTCCTCGGGCCGATCAACTTCATCGAGGAGATCACCAAGCCCATCACCCTCACCTTGCGACTGTTCGGCAACCTCTTCGCGGGAACCCTGCTGCTGCTCGTGGTCGCCGTCGTCGGCGACCAACTGCTCGGGCCTATCGGCGGAGGGTCGATGGTCTTCATCGTCGGGCTTCTCTGGAAGGTCTTCGGACTGTTCATCGGGGCGATCCAGGCGCTGATCTTCTCGCTGCTCACGATCATGTACCTCGGCATGGCCTCGGCCACCGAGCACTAGCAACTCGGCAAGACACAAAAAAGGGAGAAAGCAGACATGGCACAGACGCAGGAACAGGCGACGAGCATTGCGGGCGCCCTCATCGGCGGCGGCCTCGCCCTCGGCGGCGGCGCTATCGGCGCGGCCGTCGGAGACGGCCTCGCGGGGTCCCAGACCATCGCGGCGATCGCCCGCCAACCTGAGGTTGAAGCAAAGGCGAGGACCTACTTCTTCCTCACCGTCGGCCTCGTGGAGGCCATGTACTTCATCAACCTCCTGTTCATGATCGTGTTCGTCTACGTATTCTCCAAGCAGTGAGCCGGGGACGGACTGACAAAGGACGCCACTGATGCCCGCCAGCATTTTCCTTCTCCCGAACGCCACGTTCTTCGTGGAGCTCGCGGTATTTCTGCTCCTGGTCTTCGTGTTCGTGAAGTGGGCGGTTCCCCCGATCAACCGGGTCGTCGCCGAGCGCCAGGAGCTCATCCGCAGCTCGCTCGAGGCGGCCGATCGAGCGAAGAAGGATGCCGAGGCTGCCGACGACGTGCGCCACCAGCTGTTGGACGACGCGAGGGGCCAGGCGCGCGACATCGTGTCGACGGCTCAGCAGACCGCAGACTCGGTGCGCTCGAAGGCGGCCACCGACGCCCAGGTCGAGTTCGATCGCATCGTGGCCGCTGCAGCCGTCGAGGTACAGGCTGCGCGCCAGCGCGCTGTCGACGAGGCGGCTTCGAGACTCGGCGAGGTCGTCCTTGAGGTCGTGACCAAGATCGTGGGCCGCGAGATCGATGCCGAGTCGCACCGCGAGCTCATCAACGAGGCGATCGCCGCGCTCGACGTTGAGTCCACGAACGGGGCCGGACCGCCGAGATGAATGCGTCGCTCATGGGATATACGGCCGCCGTCCTGGGCGGCCTCGACGAGGAGGGCCGCAGCGCGGTCGCGCGCCAGCTCACCGAGCTCGACATGGCGGTGGGCGCGGAACCCGCGCTTCGCGCCGCGCTGAGCGACACGTCGATTGCGCCGGGGACGCGACGAGCGGTCGTCGCCGATCTTCTCGCCGCCAAGGTCTCGCCCGCGACCGCGCGCATCGCGGCGTACGCCGCGTTTTCTGCTGCTGCCCAGGACGTGCCGGGCTCGATATCCGAGGCCGCGTTCCGCGCCCGCGCGTACGTCGAGGACGGGACCATCGACGAGCCATCGCTCGGGGTGCTCGCGTCGCGCGCCCGCGTCGCGGGCTACGCGACCGCCGTTTTGGAGGACCAGCCCGTCGACACGTTCGGGGGCGTGGAAGACGAGCTGTTCGAGTGGTCCCTCACCGTCAAGTCCACCTCCGAGCTGCGTGGCGCGCTCACCAACCGCGACCTGACGGGCGTCACGCGCTCTCTGATCGTGGCCGAGCTGCTGGGCTCGCGCCTGCATCCAGTCACGGTCCGCCTCGCCGCCTACGCCGTGCTCGGGGGTCGCCCGCGCGACCTTCTCGGCACTCTCGACTGGCTGGTCGACCGCGTCGCCGCCGAGCGAGGCTGGCGCGTGGCGAGGGTTCACACTGCGCTCGAGATTGACGAGCAGACCCGCGAGCGCCTGGTCACCTCGCTGCGCTCCCTTGTCGGCAGCTACGTCGAGCTCGAGGTCGCCGAGGAGCCCACCCTGCTGGGCGGCGTCCTCGTCGAGGTCGGCGACCTCCGCGTGGACGCGAGCATCCGCGGGCGCTTGGACGCGCTGCGCGAGCACTTCCTCAACGAGCGCCCGAGGGCGCGGACCTACGACAACCCGAACGCGACACAAGGAGCAGGCTGATGCCGGAGCTGACGATCACCGCAGCGGAGATCACCGAGGCACTCAAGCGCCACGTCGACGACTACAGCGCCGACGTCGGCGCCGAGCAGGTCGGCAGGATCATCGAGGTCGGCGACGGCATCGCGAGGGTCTCGGGCCTCCCGAGCGCCGCGGTCAACGAGCTGCTCGAGTTCGAAGATGGCACCGTCGGTCTGGCCCTGAACCTCGACGAGGAGTCGATCGGTGCGGTCGTCCTCGGCAGCATGGACGGGCTCGACGAAGAGCAGGTCGTCCGCGCGACGGGGCGCATCCTGTCGATCCCCGTGGGCGACGCGCTGCTCGGCCGAGTCGTGAACGCGCTCGGCGAGCCCATCGACGGCAAGGGTGCGATCGCGACGACCGAGTCGCGCCGCATGGAGGTCCAGGCACCGGGCATCACGGGTCGCCAGCCGGTGACCGAGCCGTTGCAGACGGGGATCAAGGCCATCGACTCGATGACCCCGATCGGCCGCGGGCAGCGCGAGCTCATCATCGGCGACCGCAAGACCGGCAAGACGACTGTCGTGATCGACACGATCCTGAACCAAAAGGGCCAGGGCGTGAAGTGCATCTACGTCGCGGTCGGCCAGAAGAACTCCTCGGTCGCTCAGACCGTCCGCATCCTCGAGGAGACCGGCGCGGCCGAGTACACCGTCGTCGTCGTGGCATCCGCGGGCGACCCCGCGCCCTACAAGTACCTGGCGCCCTACGCGGGCTGCGCGATGGGCCAGCACTGGATGGAGCACGGCGAGCACGCCCTCATCGTCTACGACGATCTGTCCAAGCAGGCCGAGGCCTACCGCCAGATCTCCCTGCTGCTCCGGCGCCCGCCAGGCCGCGAGGCCTACCCCGGGGACGTCTTCTACCTCCACAGCCGCCTGCTCGAGCGCGCGGCCAAGCTCTCCGACGCCTTGGGCGGCGGCTCGCTCACCGCGCTGCCCATCATCGAGACAAAGGCGGGCGACATCTCGGCGTACATACCGACCAACGTGATCTCGATCACCGACGGGCAGGTGTACCTCCAGTCGGACCTCTTCTACTCGGGCGTGCGGCCTGCGATCGACGTCGGCAACTCGGTGTCTCGCGTGTCGTCGGCCCAGCTGAAGGCGATGAAGTCGGTGGCGGGTACCTTGCGGGGCGACCTCGCCCAGTTCCGCGACCTCGAGAGCTTCGCGACGTTCGGCTCCGAGCTGGACAAGACCTCCCAGGCCCAGCTCGACCGCGGCTACCGGCTCACCGAGCTGCTGAAGCAGCCGCTCAACGCGCCAGTGCCCGTCGAAGAGCAGGTCCTCGTGATCTACGCGGGGACCAAGGGATGGTGCGACACGGTGCCGATCCCTGAGGTCCGCCGCTTCGAGTCCGAGCTGCTCGCCTTCGCGCGCTCCCAGCACCCCGAGCTGCTCGCCCACATCAAAGACACCGGGACGCTGCCGGACGCGAAGGACCTCGACGCGGCGCTGACGACCTTCCTCGACGGCTTCGACATCCAG
>PLCI01000105.1:4433-6223 GCA_003135595.1 Acidimicrobiaceae bacterium
ACGCGCAAGATCACGAAGGCGATGGAGCTCATCGCCGCATCCCAGATCGCGCGCGCCCAGGCACGCATCGCGACGAACCGCCCCTACCGAGAGGGCATCGCGTCGATCGTGCGCGAGGCGGCAAAGGGCGACCCGGTCGCCGCGGCCAAGCTCCTCGGTGCCCCCGACGAGGTCCGGAGCGTCATCGTGCTCGTGATCGTCGGCGATCGCGGGCTCTCGGGCTCCTACAACTCGTCGGTGCTTCGCGCTGCCGAGCGCGAGATCACGAGGCTGCGCGACGGCGGGGCGGCCGTGAGCGTCGCGGTGGTGGGCAAGAAGGCCGTCAGCTACTTCCGATTCCGCGGCATCGATGTCGACCACAGCTTCTTGGGGTTCACCGACAAGCCCACCTACGCCGACGCGCGCGACGTGGCCGACGCCGTGAGCAGTCCCTTCTCGCTCGGCACCTCCGACCAGGTCCTCTTGGTGTCGATGCGGTTCCGCTCGTCGTCCAGCCAGTCCGTCGAGACCCTCCAGCTGCTCCCGCTGCCGGCGATCGAAGACGAGCCCGATGACGAGCGACCCGCGGAGGGCTACACGGAGTTCGAGCCCGACGTCGAAGAGATCCTCCACGAGCTCGCGCCCGCCGCGCTTGCCTCGGAGGTCTTCACGGCCCTCTTGGAGGGTGCGGCGGCGTTCTACACGAGCCAGCAGCGTGCGATGGCCGCGGCGAGCGAGAACGCCGATGAGCTCGTCCGCACGCTCTCGCGCATGGTGAACAGAGCGCGGCAGGACTCGATCACGACAGAGATCATGGAGATTGTGGGTGGCGCAGAAGCGCTTCGCCAGGAAAAGGAGCATGCATGACCACCGCCACGGACACCTCGACGAGGCTCGAAACTGGGCGCGTCGTGGCGATCACCGGCCCCGTCGTCGACGTGGAGTTCCCGCCGCACTCGCTGCCGGAGATCAACTTCGCCGTCCAGATGGACCTCGAGCTCGACGGCCGGACCATCACCGTCACCGGCGAGGTCGCCCAGCAGATCGGTGAGGGGCGGGTGCGATGCGTGTGCATGCAGCCCACCGACGGGCTGGTGCGCGGCGCGGTCGTCCGCAACACGGGGCGGGGCATCACGGTGCCGGTCGGTGACGCGGTCCTGGGCCACGTGTTCAACGTGCTCGGCAAGCCCCTCGACACCGATGACATCGGTGAGGTCGACGACTACTGGGAGATCCACCGCAGTCCGCCGCCGTTCGACCAGCTCGAGCCGCGCAGCACGATGTTCGAGACCGGCATCAAGGTCATCGACCTTCTCGAGCCCTACGTCCAGGGCGGCAAGATCGGCCTGTTTGGCGGCGCGGGCGTCGGCAAGACGATCCTCATCATGGAGATGATCAACCGCGTGGCCACCCAGCACGGTGGCGTGTCGGTGTTCGCTGGGGTCGGCGAGCGCACGAGGGAGGGCACCGACCTGTGGCTCGAGATGCAGGAGTCCGGCGTCATCGAGAAGGCGGCACTCGTCTACGGCCAGATGGACGAGCCCCCGGGCGTCCGCCTGCGGGTGGGGCTGGCCGCACTCACGATGGCGGAGTACTTCCGCGACGTGAAGAACCAGGACGTGCTCTTGTTCATCGACAACATCTTCCGGTTCGTCCAGGCGGGCTCGGAGGTCTCGACGTTGCTCGGCCGCATGCCCTCGGCCGTCGGCTACCAGCCGACCCTCGCCGACGAGATGGGCGAGCTCCAAGAGCGCATCACGTCGACCAAGGGCCGGTCGATCACCTCGATGCAGGCTGTCTACGTGCCCGCG
>PLCI01000042.1:0-772 GCA_003135595.1 Acidimicrobiaceae bacterium
ACGAGCGCCGAGCCCGGCGTCCCGTGGTGGATGACGACCACGGGCCATTCGGGCTCGCCCGCGCGCACGTACTCGAGCGTGCGTCCATCCTCCATCTGCGCACTGCGACCGGTCATGTTGTCCTCCTCGGCGCGACGTTAGACCGCCAGGTGCTGCCCTTGGGTCGTCAACGACTCGCCGCGAGCAACGTCAGCAACGACGCCGTCACGTCGCGGCAGCCGTCGGTCGCGTAGCGGTCAGATCCAGGTACATCTCGACGAGCGTGATCGTCGAGTCCCTCAGCATGGGAAAGCTGCGTCCGGCATCAACGAAGCCGTACCGCTCGTAGAAGCGCCTCGCCCTCGGCACCCGGTCGGCCACGTCAAGGCCGACCGTTGCAGCACCTTGCTGCACCGCCCAGTCGATGACGCTGTCGAGCAGCGAGACCGCCACGCCTCGTCCGCGCCACTGCGAGGCGACCCACATCGAGTAGACCCACGGGACGTCATGATCGCGATGGCTTCCCCCAGCGACGATGCCGATGTCTTCGTCGTCGGCGACGGCGATCCACCACGGGCCAAACCCCAGCAGTCGTCGCCAGTCGGACTCGTCGTACGCGGACTCTCGTTCGCTTGACGAGCCGAAGGCACCCGGCTCGTCGTCGAGCGCGTGCAGCCGGATGGCTCGGAGCCGCTGCCATCGCTCGCCCTCGAGACGATCGACGGTCCACATCGCACGAGTTTCTCACGGGGACGTCCTGCGCTCGCGAGTAGCCTCGACTGCGTGTCGGACC
>PLCI01000042.1:794-3438 GCA_003135595.1 Acidimicrobiaceae bacterium
GGTCGTGCTCGCTCGTCACGACGTGCACGTGCACCGTGCGTCGCTCCTCGCGGGCGCGACGATGGTGCATGGCGACGCACGGGACCCGGCGCTGCTCGGCCAGGTGATCGACGGCGTCGGACACGTCGTCGACGCCCTCGGCGCCCCCCACCCCGCCGAGTCCGCAAAGGACCCCCTGGCCCAGTTCGACGCGGAGTTGCCCGTCCTCCTCGATCTCTTGGAGCGCCTCGCCGAGCGACGGGGGGTCGGGTTTACCTACCTGTCGTCCGGTGGGGCGATCTACGGCGACGTCGACTCGCTCCCGGTCAACGAGGAGGCCGAGTGCCATCCGGTCTCGCCGTACGGCATCACCAAGCTCTCGGCAGAGCGCTACGTGCTCATGGCCGCGAGACAGCGCGAGGTGCCGGTGCGCGTGCTTCGAGTCGCCAACGCCATCGGCGCCACGCAGTCCCCCAGGACCGGCCAAGGCGTGGTCGCGGCGCTGCTGCAGGCCGCACTGACCGGTACCCCGGTCCAACTCTTTGGGGATGGCTCGTCGGTCCGCGACTACGTGGACGTCGCCGACATCGCCCAGGCGTGCGTCGCTCTCAGCTCCCTCGATCACGCCGAGCTGGTGGTCAATGTCGGCTCGGGCGTCGGCCACCGACTCGACGCCGTCGTCCAGCTCGTCGAGGGCGTCACGGGCGAGTCGATCAAGGTCGAGCGAGCCCCGTCGCGGCCCACCGATGTTCGCGCGATCACCCTCGACGTCTCGCGCCTTGGTGGGCTCATGGCGTGGCACCCGCGGACCCTCCGCCAGAGCGTCGAGGACGCGTGGGCGAGGTGGTGCGACTGGCGCGACGACACCGGAGCGGTAACCCCGTGAGCGGCACCGGGCTCTCGCCGAGGGCGGCAATGGATCGGCGGCGGAATCGGGCCCTCGCGATCCCGAACGCCGACGGATCCCAGCTCGAGGGCTTCATCGAGTCCCCGCTCGATGGCGATGCCGTGGAGCGCGTCGCGACGATCGCCGGCTGGCACGCATGGGACAAGGGGCCGGTCGCCGTCGTCACCATCGAGCACGACGGGCGAATCATCGGTCGGTCGAGCGAGGCGGGCCACCGCGACGACGTGGCCGAGAAGTACGGGGACGGCTCGTACGCCGCGACGGGGTGGGTCGTCGTCCTTGACTTCCGAGCGCTGCACGCGTCGTCTGCGACCCTGGTGCCCACCGTCTACCCCCTCGCGGACCGCGGAGGCGTCCGCCTGGACCCCTTCACCGTGGAGGTGCTCGGTGACCCGACGATCGACCGCGAGGGCAATCCGTACCCACCGCCCCCCGAGGTGCTCGGCAGCCTCGACTCACCTCGCGAGGGGGCAGCCGTCGCGCTCGGGGCACTCATGATCAAGGGGTGGGCGAGATCGACGTACTCCCCAGTGGCGAGGGTGTCACTGTCCGCAAATGGCGTGGAGCTCGGCCGTGCTCGGCTCGGCCTGCATCGCGCGGACGTCGCCGACGTCGACGAGGCGATCGACGCCCCCATCAGCGGATTCGAACAGGTCGTCGACCTGACCCAGCTCGATTCGGATACCAAGGCGATCTCGCTTCGCGCCGAGGTGGTGGCGCTCGACGGCACGACTGGCGTCTTCGAGCATCGCCTCACGGTCGCCGAGCCGCCACCCAGTGTGCCGGAGCCGTCTGCTAGCGACGTACCGATCCCCGTGCGACCGGACGCGCCCTTCAACCTTCTCGTCGTCACGCACGATCTGGGCTACGGGGGCGCCCAGCTGTGGCTCTACGAACTNNGGTGCTCGAGGAGCTCGGGATCACCGTCCACGTCACCTCGCCGATGCCCGTGGACACGACGGCTGGCTACGAGGGTCGACTCGCGGAGCTCTCGGCATGGCTCGACGGCAAAGGTCACACCGCCGCGCTCATCAACACATTCCGCTCGTTCAGCGGCGCCGATCTCGCCGAGCGGCTGGGTCTGCCCGTGGTCTGGGCCGTCCATGAGAGCTGGCCAGAGACACTGATCTGGGCCTTCGATCACCCTGACGGGCGGGTTGCCCCGGCGATCCGGGCGATCGCCGCGCGATCGCTGTCGAGGGCGGGAGCGGTCATCTTCGAGTCCGAGACCACCCGGACGCTCTACGAGGCGCGCGCGCCTGGTCGCACCGCGGTCGTCCCCTATGGCGTCGACACTGCTGCCCTCGACTCGTTCGCGTCGGGAACCTCGAAGTCAGTGGCCCGAGCGACGCTCGGGATCGAGACGCCAGGACGCGTGCTGCTCGTCATGGGGACGATCGAGCCACGCAAGGGCCAGACGCTGCTCGCCGAGGCATTCGGCGAGCTCACGAGCAGGCACGGCGACGCGAGACTCATCTTCGTCGGCGACCTGCACACGAACTACTCCGCGGCGCTCGCTGCATTCGTGGATCGCGCAGCCTTGCGTGACCGCGTTCGCATGGTGCCCGTGACCTCCGACGCGCTCATGTGGTACCGAGCCAGCGATGCGCTCGTGTGCTGCTCCGACGTGGAGTCGCTGCCTCGATCCGTCCTCGACGCCATGTGCCTCGGCGTGCCGGTCCTCGCGACACGCGTCTTCGGGCTGGCCGAGCTGCTTGAAGACGGCGTCACGGGATTGCTCTACGAGCCCGGGGATCT
>PLCI01000042.1:3452-5024 GCA_003135595.1 Acidimicrobiaceae bacterium
GATCCGACCGCGACGCCGTCCGACCTCCTCGACGCTCCCTGAGGTTCGCGAGGGTCCCCTTCCGCCCTCGCGCTCGAGGCGCGCCATTCGCACCCACCCGCGATGCTGTCTGATCACACCTGCTTCTCGCCGATGAAGGTGAAGAGCACCGGCATCGGACACGCCGGCTCGCGGCGTCCGTCTCGCTCGGCTCCGACCCCCAGTCGGAGGCGGTATCGGTCGTCGTCTTCGGGACCAACGAACTGCCCGGTGTTGAAGCTGCCCGAGAGATGCTCCTCGAGATGGGTGCAGGTGAGGCCGGACCCAATGGCCGAGGTGACCACCTCGCCCACGCTGTGCGCGTACTGAGTCGTGGTCCACTCGATGTCGGCATCAAAGTTCGCGTAGGTGCCGGTCCCCGAGTAGACGTGCGGGCCGTCGAAGCCATAGGGGAAGTCGACGACGAGCGGATCGAGCGACTCGACCATGGTCACGAACGGGTGCAGCTCGACGAGCACGAGCTTCCCGCCCGCCCGCAGCACCCTCGCGACGCCGCTCATCCAGGCATCGAGGTCGCTGATCCAGCACAGCACGCCGATCGACGCGTAGACGAGGTCGAAGCGCCCCGAGAGCGACACGGGGAGTGCCGCCGCATCAGCCTCCACCATCGTCACGTGGACGCCGCACTGGTCCGCGAGTTCGCGCAGGCGCTCGAGCGCGGTGCCCGAGAAGTCGACGGAAGTGACGTTGGCGCCCATCCGGGCCAACGAGATCGAGTCACAGCCGACGTGGCACTGGAGGTGCAGCACGTCTCGGCCCGCAAGCCCGTCGCCGCCCGATGCTCGCTCGATGGCGGCGAGCTCCTCGTCGCCCATCAGCGTGCCGCCCGACCGCAGCAGGTCCAGGTCGTAGTACGAGTCGTCGCCCGTTCCGTGGAACCTGGCCAACTTTTCCCAGTGCTCGTGATTCAAGTCGGCGTGTTGGTCGTCGGTCACCGCGGCTCCCCGTGCGTCGACGGTGCGTGCGGCACACCGCTCATTGCTTGCTCTCAGCTCGGGCGTTCGCGAGCACCAGCGTGTCCACTGCTCGATAGCCGAGTGATCGGTAGACCCCGTTGCTCGTCGCGTTCGACTCGTCGGCGAAGAGCATGACGCCCGAACCCCGACCGAGGAGATCGGCCGTGACGGCGGCGCTCACCGCTGCGGCGTACCCGTGACGCCGGTGCGACATCGGCGTGAAGACNNGCGGCCATGGAGACGATCTCATCTCGGTCCCGCCACCAGCACAGCCGACCGGCCCGAAGCGAGGCGCGCATCGAGGCACGGCTCGCCTCGTTCGCTTCCCCCCGGGCGCCGTCGACCTCCTCGCTGAAGTCGCCATACCACGACTCGGCGAGCTCCAGGTCGGCTTCGGTCGCGACGACCGCTTCGCCTGGCACCGCCGGGACGGCGACGCGATCGACGGTGTACAGGACGTCTCGCCGGGTCGTGAGGAACCTCGGTGCCCCTCCCGCCAGAAGCGACGAGTACTCGTCGAGGAACGCGTTGACCAAAAAGGCTGCCCCACGAGGCCCGGGAGTTCCCCACCGGCGCC
>PLCI01000042.1:5030-5737 GCA_003135595.1 Acidimicrobiaceae bacterium
ACCGTCGCCATCACGTTGGTCCGGAGCGGGTCGAGGTCCCGGTACGCCAGGGTCTCGCTCAGGAACTCCTCGGGAGAACCGCATCGCTCCACGCGCATCGACAGAACCTATTCGCATGGACCTGCACGGGCGCTTGCATGAGCGCCGAGCCCCGACGGATGCCGAAGCCCCGTCGGGTGCTTGGGCAGGGCCCGGACGGTGTGGGTACGCTCTCGCCGCTCAAGGAGGCATCATGGGTGACCCCGTCGTCTACTTCGAGATCGGCTGTCGTGATCGAGGCGCGACGAGCGCCTTCTATCAGGGGCTGTTCGACTGGCGCGTCACGACGGGAGACACCTCGGTGATCGCGACGAACTCGGATCGAGGGATCGAGGGCCATGTCGCCTCGCTCGGCCACGAGCCGCACAACTACACGATCATCTACGTCGAGGTCACCGACCTCGACGAGGCGGTCGAGCGTGCCGAGTCCCTTGGTGGGAGGAGGCTCGTCGGCCCTGTCGTGATATCGGACGGGCGGTTTGCGTGGATCGCCGATCCCGAGGGCAACACGGTCGGCATGATCGAGCCGGCGCCTTCGTAGCTCGAGCGGGACCCGCAGACGCTCAGGGCAGGCTGCGCCGGAACACAGTCGTGGTCCTCTCCTCGAATCCCATCGTCTCGTAGAGCCGGCGTGCCGAGTCCCTCGAGGGCCGCGAGGTGAGGTCGAC
>PLCI01000084.1 GCA_003135595.1 Acidimicrobiaceae bacterium
GTCTACTCGCTGCGCGGTCGGGCTACCCCCAGGGTCTCGACGCCGGTGACGTGGGATGAGGTCGAGCAGTGCGCACAGAGCGGTGACGTCGAGAGCCTGAGCTTCTCGACCGACGACGTCCTGGCACGGGTCGACGCGCACGGTGACCTGTTCGTGCCCAACGAGGCTTAGGCGACCCGAAAGGACGCAAGGACGTCGTCGGCGAGGGGCGCCGCGTGCATCTCGGCGCCGATCGCTCGAGCCCGTGCAGCGAAGGCGGCGTCCCCGAGGACCTCGCGGACCGCGTCAGCGATCCGGGGTGCGTCGGCGATGCTCGGGGGCCGTCGATCGGTCGGCGACGCCGCCGCGACGACGCGACCCGCGCCGACTCGGTCCAGCCGCCAGGCGTTCTCGAACTGGTCGGCGAACGAGGGCACGACGACCAGGGGCACGCCGGCGCCGAGCGCGCCCAGCACCGTCCCGGATCCCCCGTGGCACACCACCAGGGCCGACGAGCCGAGCACGTCGGCCTGGTCCACCCAGGGCTCGACGTGGACGTGAGGTGGCAGCGCTCCCAGGCTCGCGACGTCGAACTTGCGCCCGGTCGTGAGGAGCACGCGCGCATCGAGATCACCGACAGCCGCCAGGAGGCTTCCGAACACGTGGAGGGCGAAGGACATGTGACCGAGGACGGTGCCGAGCGTCACGTAGAGCAGTGGCGAGTCGCTCCCGGCCCACCAGTCAGGCAGCGCCGTGCGCTCCGCCGGTCCGGGCTCGCGATAGCGGACCGTCCTTGGGAACGCCGAAGGGTCCAGTGATGCCGGGAACCGGGTGAGGTAGGGCGCCGCGAAGAGGGCGTCGACGAGCCCAGGCTCGTGGTCCTCGAGGGCGGGGGCGGCGGTTCGGATCGAGCCCGCCTCGACGTCGGCGAAGGAGATCGCGACCTGGGCGACGGCGGTGCCCGTGCGTCGCGCGAGCACCGCCGAGGCGTACTCGCACGGGTCCCGCAGCACGAGGTCCGGCCGCCACTGGTCGAAGCAGCGGCGCATCTCGGGCAGCATCGCCACGGTCGCCAGCCGCCCGAAGAGTTCTCGGTTGCCGAGCTCGGACGCGACAGCGCGGGGAGCGAGCGCGAGCTGGTCCCTGATCGGGGCGATCACCTCTTCGGGGGGCTCGCCGCCGGGCCAGAAGCCCAGGCCGGCAGCGCCGACCATGTCCGCGAGCGCCGGCGGGCCGGCCACGAGGACCTCGTCACCCGGGCGCGCCGGCGCCGTGAGGAACGGCAGGAGGGGATTGAGGTGGCCCGACCCCCCGAGCGAGCACGCGCCAAGCAGTCGCACCCACGTGGACGCTACGGGATCCGAGGCCACCCGATCGTCCGCTGCTCGTTCCAAATGCTACGTGACCGCGAACTCGCGGCGGGGCGACCGGCACCCGTCGCTTCGGGGTGCGAGCGTTGAGGGGAACCGTCGCCGGCGGGGACCGAGGAGGGAGCGCCATCATGCCGATCTTTCTCGTGCAGCTGACTCGCTCGGGTCCGGAGTGGGATCCGACGCTGCCGCTCGAGGACCAGGGCGACTGGGATGCGCACGCCACGTTCATGGACGATCTCGTCGAGCAGGGCTTCATCGTGCTCGGTGGCCCGCTCGCCGACGAGTGGCGGGTCGTGCACGTCGTCCACGCGGTCTCCGAGGAGACGATTCGAGAGAGGCTCTCACGAGACCCGTGGTTCCAGTCCCACCTGCAGATCGACTCGATCGATCCATGGACGATCCGCCTGGACGGGAGGCTTGCCGCGCCCACGATGCTCACCGGCTGACGCGTGGGGCCTCGCGGTGTCGGGTGACAGCCGCCCATCGCAGGGCTGCGCCGACCGCGTGCTCACCGCCGCCGAGCGGCGTCAGCGCGAGGCGCCGAAGGCGACGTCCTTGGTCGCGACGGTGCCAGCAGTCCGCCCTGGCGCCGACTGGTGGGTCCAGTACAGGTTCGTGTGCGCGATGACCTGGTCCGGCGGCGGTGCCCCCCACTCGGTCTGGTCCCCGGTCGTGTGGGCGTCGCTCACGAGGATCGCGTCGTAGCCACGAGTGAAGGCGCCGTGGAGCGTGGAGCGGATGCACGCGTCGGTCTGCGCCCCGGCGACGACGAGCCGTCCGACGCCAAGCTTCGCAAGCACCCCTTCGAGATTCGTGTCCTCGAACGAGTCGCCGTAGCACTTCTCGATGAGCGGCTCGGTGTCGCCCGGACGAAGCTCGGGGACGATCTTCCACACGTCGCTGCCTCGCACGAGCTGCTCGTCGGAGTGCTGGACCCACACGACCGGCGCGCTCGCTCGCCGCGCCTCTGCGACGAGCGCGCCGATGTTCGCGACCACCTCGTCGCGCGCATGGGCTCCTTCGACGACCCCGACCTGCACGTCGACAACGAGCAGTGCGGTGTTCGGACGATCAAAGAGTTCGGTCATGCGCCCACACTATTTGTGAGGTGCGACGCCGGTGAGCGCTGCTCGACCGACGACGTCCTACCCTGCCGGGTGCGGGATCGTCGGGCGCGCGGCCGACACGTGCGGACCCAGCTTCTTCGGCACGAACTCGGTGACCCAGTCGACGAGCATGGAGGCCGCGTACGCCGGACAGCCGCCGACGAAGATGCCGCACCACGCTTGCTGCTGGAGGTCGAGCGTCATCGGGGTGACGGGGATCTGCGTGGTGTCCGTGATCGTCCAGTATGTGTAGGTCCCCACCGAGAACTTGATGGACGTCGGCGTCCAGATCACGCCATAGGTGTGCCACCCAAGAAGGTTGACCGCGACCCGCTTTTGGACCTTGTGGTCGCCCGGCTTGCTCGCGACCGGGAAGTGGAGCGTCGACGTCGAAGAGGTGGGATGCTGCCAGGTCTCGAGGAAGTCGACCTCGGGGGGCCACGAGTTGTCCTTCGGCCACAGCAGCGCAATGGCGCTCGGACCGACCGCGGTGATACGGGCGCGCACGTAGTACGCCCCGTAGAGCCTCGAGACACCGCACTGGCAGACGCCCCCGCTCACCCAGTGCCAGTTGAGCAGCGGGTCCCTGTACGTGTTGAGCCTCAGGATCCCGTCTCGGACCTTGACGTGCCAGGGCTCCCACATCGACGCCGGGTCACCCTTGGGCTGGCCGGTGAACGTCTCCCAGCCGAGAGGCAGCGCCGTCCCCGGGAAGTCGTTGCAGTAGACCCTGGTGAAGCCTGCGATTGCATTCGGCCCGAGTGGCAGGACCTTCGACGGCTCGGCGGCTGCCGTGGTGGGCGAGCCACAGGGATTGGTCGGAACGACGTGGCCGATCATGGTCGCGCCGGACGCACTCGGCGTGAGCGGGACGGTTACCGCGATCGTGGCGAGGAGTATGACCACGCCCATGCCTCCGGCCAGCCAACGTGAGTGGACCTTGCGAGCCGTCATCACCGCATCACCTCGTCGAGTGCTCCGAAATCCAGAACCTATTCGGCGGATCCGACGGGCGTGGCCACGCCCTAGGTGCCGTCGGCCACGCATCCATATACCTCATTGTGTCACCACTTTCCGTGTGCGGGGCGGCGCGCCGAGATCGGAGGGTCCGCACCCCCGGAGCGCCTCGACCCCCACGATCATCCACGACCCCGCGCCCGGTGCGCGACGCGGCTCCCCCCTGCGTCTCGCCGGCCAGCAACCATCGGCTGTAGGTGGTACTTGACAACCAGTTCCGCCCGGAGGGCTCGGCCGCCGGGCGAGGAAGCTGCCAGGAGGCGACCCGAGGCACACTTGGACGATGCAGCTTCCCGCGAGGATCGGCCTCATCACGCTCGCCTGCGCTGACGTGGACCGCATGGCCCGGCTGTTCCGCGAACTGGGCTGGCCGGAGACGCCGCAGAGCGACGAGCACCACCGGACGTTCCAGTGCACGAACGGCGTCGTGATCGGGCTGTACGGGGCTCGCCACTACGAACCCGAGTTCGGTCCGGTGCTGCGGGGGTTCCGAGGCTCAATCCTCAGCGTGAACGTGGCGTCGTTCGAGGAGTGCGTCAAGATCCACGAGCAGCTGGCACGAGTCGACGGCGTCGAGCTGCTCGAGGCGCCGACGCTCGCTCAATGGGGTGGCGGCTTCAGCTGGCGCGACCCCGAGGGCAACATCTGGGACGTGGCGTGGGCCAAGGAGTCGTCCTTCGACGACCGAGGCGGCGTCTGGTTCCCCTGATCGCACCTGCGCCCACGCCGCCCCCGCGATTCGGCCCCTCCCACTCTCGAGGTCAGGGCTTCGAGGTCGTGAAGGCGTACTCGGCGACCCAGTCGACCTGCATCATCACAGGCCGCCTCGGGCACTCCGTGCCTCGTCCGCAGAAGGTCTGGTTCTGGATGTCGAGGGTCATCGGCTGGTGCGGGATCTGCGAGCGCGAGGTCACCGCCCCCCAGGGGTGGCCGTCGACCAGGAAGCGGATGACGCGCGGGGTCCAGATCACCCCCCATGTGTGCCACCGAAGGAGATCGATCCGCGTGGCGCCGTGGATGACGTGGTCGGACCCGCCGTAGTGCACGGACCAGGTGCTCGAGCCAATGTGGGCGACCGACTCGTTGAAGTCGATCTCTGGTGGCCAGACGCGCGCGGCGGGCCAGAGCAAGTCGATCTCGTCGGGGCCGCTGCCCGTGACGCGTGAGTGGACGAAGAACGCGCCGTACAGCCGAGGCAGCCCGCAGTGGCAGATGCCTGCACTGGCCCATGCGCTCCGGTGGTGCGGGCGCCTTGTCACCGTGAGCGACACGTGCCCCCCCGACACCGACACGTGTGAGCGAACAAAGAGGCCGGAAGGGTCGCCCTCTGGCACGCCGGAGAACTCGAACCAGCCAGGCGGCATGCGGTGGCCAGCGAAGTGCGTGCAGTAGCTGAGGGTAAAGCCACGGAGGAGAGCCGCAAGGCGAGGGGCGGATCGAGCGGGCGCGAACCGGTGCGACGCATGTGCGCACGTCGACGCCAGGCTTCGAGCCACTCGTGGAGTCGTGGATGCGCGTGGCACTGCGCCGCGTGTCGAGGCCGACGTCGTAGGAGACGCGCCGGCGGCCACGGCCAAGGCGACGCACGCAGCTGCGACACAGCCAGCNNGCGAAGCGCACCGGTGCGGACGCTCATGTCATGGACCGCCCTTCAGCGATTGGGGCGCGCCGGAGACCGGGTCGGCGACTCGATCTGCGGGCGAGTAGATCAAATGACAAGCCATCCCTACCGGCTGCGTCGACGAGGCAAGCTCGTCGCAGGGCCGGCGCACCGTGCGCCGTCGCGCGGCGTCCTTGTGATCGGACGAGTGTCGACGCTCCTCACCTGGAGACGCTACTGGCGGCGCTCGACACGCTTCTGGTCGCCCCGTGCGACGCTCGTCGGGAGGGCTGGCTCGAGCGCCGCGTGACAGATGACAGGCGCTCGATTGGAACGAGGTTCTTGCTTCGCCCTGGTTCAGAGCACGAGCACATACGCCACGAGGAGAAGCGGCTCGTCGTCGGTGTACGGCTCCTCGGTGATCGAGACGTCTCGGTCCGGCGTCCGATCAAAGCCAAGGCT
>PLCI01000103.1:0-206 GCA_003135595.1 Acidimicrobiaceae bacterium
GTCGCGCGTGAAGACCATCGCGGTGAGCCCGTACTTGGTCGAGTTGGCGAGTCGAACTGCCTCGTCCTCGTCGGCGAACTCCTGGAAGGTGAGGACGGGGCCGAACACCTCGCGCTGGACGATCTCGGCGTCGTTGTCGCGCGGGCGGATGAGCGTCGGCACGTACCACAGGCCGTCGTCCTTCCAGCGGTGCCCGCCGAACACGA
>PLCI01000103.1:280-4109 GCA_003135595.1 Acidimicrobiaceae bacterium
AGGTCGGCGTCCTCGAAGACGAGCAGCGGCCCCTTGCCGCCCAGCTCAGCGGTGAAGGGCACGAGGTTCCGCGCCGCGGCGACGCCGATGACCTGGCCCGTCTCGGGGGAGCCCGTGAAGCTGATGCGCCGCACCCGTGGGTCCTCGACGAGGGCGGCGCCGACCTCGCTGCCGAGGCCCTGGACCACGTTGAGCACACCCGGGGGGATGCCAGCCGCCTCGGCCAGGTCGCAGAGGTACGAGCAGCTGAGCGGCGACCACTCAGCGGGCTTCAGGACGACGGGATTGCCCGCCGCGAGCGCGGGTGCTGCCTTCCACGTCGAGAGCATGAACGGTGCGTTCCACGGGGTGATGACGACGGTCGGCCCCGCGGGCATGCGGCGCACCTCGTTGTCGGTCCCGTTGGATGACCACCGTCGCGGCTCGTAGCGCTCCGCGAGGTCGGCATACGCGCGGAAGTTCCTCGCGCCCCGGCCGATCACGCGAAGCCGGAGGCTCTCGTGCAGCATCGCCATGTCGAGGCACTCGACCGCGGCAAGCGGCTCGACGTGCTCGTCGATGAGGTCGGCAAGGCGCCGCAGGATCGTGGCGCGACCGGCCGCGCCGAGCGACGCCCATCGGTCTGCAGCGCCGACGGCTGCGGACACGGCGTCGCGGGCAACCTCGGCGTCGCCCCTCGCTACGTCGCCCAGCTTGAGCGACCAGTCAAGGGGGGAGCGATCCTCGAAGGTGTGGGCAGACCCCACTCGCTCGCCGTTGACGTAGTGGTCGAGAGCGACGGCCACGCCGCCAACGTCGGCAGTCCTTCTCGTCGTCACGACTCGAACCTAGGCCGGACCTTGGGGTAGGGGAGCTGGTCCCTCGTCGTCGCGACGGGGGAGCGCGTGCCGCGGTGCTCCCAGTCGCCGCCGAGGGCCGTCGAGAGGACCTCTTCGGTCGCCGTCGGCTGGGCGCCCACTTCGTCGCTGACCGGGACGGGTCCTTCGACGACCACGTTGCGCAGCGTGCCGAGACCCTCGACGCTGACCTCGACGACGTCGCCGGGCACGACGGGGCGGGAGTGCGCGGGCGTGCCCGACAGGATCACGTCGCCCGGGACGAGCGTGATGAGCCGGGCGACGTCGGCAACCAGATAGTGCATGTCCCATGCCATCTCGTCGGTCGAGCCGTCCTGGACGAGCGTGCCGTTCACCCGGGTCTGAATCGCCTTGCCCTCGAAGGTCCAGCCCGTGACGAGCCCGGGGCCGAGCGGACACAGGGTGTCCGCGCCCTTCACCCGCAGCATGGAGCCGGCATCGGTGTCGCGGAAGTCGTGCAGCCCGAAGTCATTGGCGATCGTGTACCCCGCGATGCACGCCGCCGCGTCCGCCACCGAGACGTTGCGGGTCACCGCGCCGATCACGATCGCCACCTCGCCTTCCAGGTTGAGCCAGCGACAGTTGGCGGGCCGCACGACCTCGCCGCCGTGGGCATTGAGCGCCGAGATCGGCTTGTGGAAGTACGTGGGCGCGGGTGGCAGCGTGAGGCCGAACTCGCGCACTCGCGAGACGTGGTTGAGATGACAGCAGATGATCTTCGTGGGCTCGACCGGCGCGAGGTGGAGCGCGTCGTCGGCGCGCACGCGTCGTCCGTCGGGCGCCTCGAGCCAGTCGCCGTCGCGGCGCACGACGACGGCTGCACCGCCGAGCAGCACGCGTCGAAGCTCCAACAACCACACCTCCAGACTCAGTCAAGCAGCGCGGTCGATCCTGCCACAGCGTCCTGTCGCCGCCGACCAACAGGGCCGCTTTGAGAGGTGTCGTGGTACGTTGCGCGGCGGCCTCGCGGCCGTGATCGAGAGGAGTCGTCGGTGACCGCAGAGCGCGTCCGAGTCCTGTGGCCCGACCACCTCGGGCTGCCGCGCGGCAAGTACGTGCCCGTGAGCGTCGCCGAGCGCGGCATCAGGCACTGCAAGGGCACCTGGGCACTGGGCTTCGACCGCGAGATGACGCCCTACACGCCCGGGTCGGGCTGGGAGTCCGGTCTGCCCGACATGGAGGCCACCTTCGACGTGTCGGAGATCCGACCGGGATGGGAGGACGGGACCAGGGTGGTGATCGCCGACCTCGAGTCCCACGGCGCACCCGTCGCGGTGTCGCCGCGGGCGGCGCTTCGAAGGGCCGTCGCGGACTGGGAACAAGAGGGCCTGAAGTCGTACGCGGGGATCGAGCTCGAGGCCTACCTCTTGGAGCCCGACGGCGCCGGGCGCTTCCGGCCGATCGACACGCCCGGTGCCTTCGTCTACGGCACCGGGACCGCGGTCGACCCCCACGGCGTCATCGACGACATCTGGCGCGCCGCCGACAAGGCGGGACTGCTGCTCGAGTCGGTCAACTCCGAGTACGACAACGGCCAGTTCGAGCTCACCCTGCGCTACGACGAGGCGCTTCGTGCGGCCGACGACGCGTTCCTCTTCAAGGTGCTCGCCCGCGAGGTCGCCGCCAAGCGCGGGTTCCTCCTCACCTTCCTCGGCCGCCCGTTCGTCGACCGGGGCGGCTCGGGGCTGCACCTCAACCTGAGCTGGACCGACGAGTCCGGCGCGAACGTCGTGAACGGCGCCGAGAGCGAGGACGGGCTGAGCGACCTCGCGCGGCACTGCATCGCCGGCTTGCTCGAGCACCACCGCGCGCTCGCCGGCCTGTGCGCCCCGACGGTCAACGCCTACAAGCGCCTCAAGCCCGCGCAGCTCTCGGGGTACTGGGCCAACTGGGGGTACGACCACCGCGGCGCGACCGTTCGCGTGTCACCCGAACGGGGGACTGGCGCGAGGCTGGAGCACCGGCTGAGCGACGGCGCCGCGCCGGTGCACGTCGCGCTCGCCGCGGTGCTGCAGGCGTGCCGGCTCGGCGCCGCCTCGAAGGCCGACCCAGGCCCCTCCGAAGGGGGCAACGGCCTCGACGTGGTCGAGGCGACCGTCGGGACGCCCCCGAATCTCGGTGCCGCGCTCGACGAGCTCGAGGCCGACACCGCGCTCGTCGAGGCCATCGGCGCCGAGCTCGTGGCCCAGCACCTCGCGGTCAAGCGAACGGAGTGGCAGAAGTTCTCCGAGGCAGTGACAGACTGGGAGCTCCGCGAGTACCTGCCGTTCCTCTAGTCCGGCACGTTCAACGCTGACCGTGACGATCAGGGCAGCAGGATAGGCCTCTCGCCACCGCGCGGGGTCTCGGTCACCGGTGTCGCGGCCCGCGCGTCCTTGGCCGGGATGAGGTAGCCGTACCCGAAGGCCTCGGCCTTCACGCCCCCGTTCACGTACGCGGCGAGCGAGTGGCCCGAGGGTACGACGATGCCAGGGGAGAAGGGGAAGACGAACGACCCGATGGTCGGGGGGTTCCAGTCGGCGATGAGCCGATTGCAGCCCGAGCCCATGTAGATCGCGGCGCCGTTGAACGCCCCCGGCGTCGGGTCGGCCCAGGCGTCGATGGTGATCTGGGTGAGCACGAATGTCCAGCCGCGCGGCGCGGTGTAGAGCGTCTGGCAGCCGCCAGACCCGCTGTTGTTGAGGTTCGCGTCTGAGAATGATCGATAGGTGTTCGCGTCGGCCGGGGACGTCGTGAGCTGTCCGGCACCCGTGACCACCACCTTCGTCCCGTTCGACCCCACAAGGCTGGTGACGCCGATAGTCGCGGCGATCGCGGCCGCCGGGGCGAGGATGAGGCCGACCGCCACGCCGACGGCGAGCCACACGGCGCCACGAGAGCCTCGCGCGCTGGCGAGTCGTTCCATCGGTCGTCCGGCCATGGGGTTGCTCCTGTCGAGAGGTCCTGGTGCGCACGGACCGTACACCGATCCG
>PLCI01000040.1:0-4148 GCA_003135595.1 Acidimicrobiaceae bacterium
GTAGCGTAGCCGAACATGTCCGCAAGCGGCACCTGGGCCCTTATCACCTGGGCGTTGCCGCGCTGGTCCATGCCCTCAACCTTGCCCCGGCGCGAGGACAGGTCGCCGATCACCTCGCCCATGTAGTCGTCGGGGGTGACGACCTCGACGGCCATGACGGGCTCCAAGAGCACGGGGCGCGCCGCACGGGCGGCCTTCTTGACCGCCATCGAGCCCGCGATCTTGAACGCCATCTCCGAGGAGTCGACGTCGTGGTAGGAGCCGTAGGTGAGCGTGACGCGCAGGTCGACGGTCGGGTAGCCCGCGAGCACGCCCGAGGTGAGCGCCTCTTGGATCCCGGCGTCGACGGCGGGGATGTACTCCTTGGGGATCACGCCACCTGAGATGGCGTCGACGAACTCGTAGCCNNGCCCTTGCCGCCGGTCTGGCGGATGTAGCGCTCCTCGATCTTCTCCACCTTCTTGCGCACGGTCTCGCGGTAGGCGACCTGAGGCTTGCCCACGTTGGCGTCGACGGAGAACTCGCGCAGCATGCGGTCGACCAGGACCTCGAGGTGCAGCTCGCCCATCCCCGAGATGACCGTCTGGCCGGTCTCCATGTCCGAGCGGACGCGGAACGTCGGGTCCTCCTCGGACAGCGCGAACAGCGCCTTGGACAGCTTCTCTTGGTCGACCTTGGTCTTGGGCTCGACCGCGACGTGGATCACCGGCTCAGGAAAGACGAGCGCCTCGAGCTGGATCTTGTGGTTGGAGTCGCTCAGGGTGTCGCCGGTGGTCGTCTGCTTGAGGCCGACCGCCGCGACGATGTCGCCGGTGTGGATGGTCTCGAGGTCCTCGCGGTTGTTCGCGTGCATCTGGAGGAGGCGCCCGAGCCGCTCCTTGCGGTCCTTCGTCGTGTTCGTGACCGTCGCGCCCTTCTCGAGCGTGCCCGAGTACACCCGCAGGTACGTGAGCTTGCCGACGTAGGGGTCGGTCATGATCTTGAACGCGAGCGCGCTGAAGGGCTCGTCGTCGCTCGGCTTGCGCTCGAGCGGGTCGTCCTTGCCCGGCACCGTGCCCACCGTCGGCGGCAGGTCGATCGGGCTCGGCAGGAAGTCGACGACCGCGTCGAGCATGGGCTGGACGCCCTTGTTCTTGAAGGCGCTCCCGCAGAGCACGGGGATGCAGGCGTTCGCGAGCGTGCCGGCACGAAGCGCGTGGCGCAGGTCGGCCGCAGTCACCTCCTCTTCGGCGAGGTACTTCTCCATCACGACGTCGTCGAAGGTGCTCAGCACGTCGATCAGCTGGTGGCGCGCCTCCTCGGCGTCGGTCACGAGCGCCTCGGGAATGGGCAGGTCCTGCCACTCCTCCCCCATGCCGTCGTGCCACACGAGCGCGGTCATGTTGAGCAGGTCGAGCACGCCCTTGAACTCGGACTCCGCCCCGATCGGCAGCTGGACGACCGCGGGCACGCAGTCGAGGCGGTCCTTGATCATCGCCACGCAGCGCTCGAAGTCCGCGCCGACGCGGTCCATCTTGTTCACGAAGCAGATGCGCGGCACGCCGTACTTGTTGGCCTGGCGCCAGACGGTCTCGGTCTGGGGCTCGACGCCCGCGACGGCGTCGAAGACCGCGACGGCGCCGTCGAGCACGCGCAGCGANNATCGTGATGCCGCGCTCTTGCTCCTGGACCATCCAGTCCATGGTGGCGGCGCCCTCGTGGACCTCGCCGATCTTGTAGTTCTTGCCGGTGTAGTAGAGGATCCGCTCGGTCGTCGTGGTCTTGCCGGCGTCGATGTGCGCCATGATCCCGATGTTGCGGACCTTCTCGAGCGCCACCGCCCGTTGCTGCTGGGTGTCGGCCATGGTGATTACCAGCGGTAGTGGGCGAAGGCCTTGTTCGACTCGGCCATCTTGTGCATGTCCTCGCGCCGCTTCGCCGCAGCACCGATGCCGTTCGAGGCATCGAGGATCTCGTTGGCAAGGCGGTCCGCCATGGTCTTCTCGCGGCGAGCCTTCGCGAAGCTCGTGAGCCAGCGGATGGCGAGCGTCGTGGCGCGGCGGGGGCGCACGTCGACGGGAACCTGATAGGTCGCGCCACCGACGCGGCGCGAGCGGACCTCGAGCTCGGGACGGACGTTCTCGACGGCGCGCTTGAGCACCGAGACGGCGTCGGACTCGGTCTTGGCGGCGACCTGCTCGAGCGCCTGGTAGACGATGCGCTCGGCCACCGTGCGCTTGCCGCGCTGGAGGACCTTGTTGATCACCTGGGTGACGAGGACCGACCGGTAGACGGGGTCGGGCATCAGCTCGCGCCGGGTTGCGGGGCCGTTGCGAGGCACTAGGACTCCCGCTTCGCGCCGTAGCGGCTGCGTGCCTGCTTGCGGTCGCGCACGCCCGACGTGTCGAGCGCGCCCCGGATGATCTTGTAGCGGACGCCGGGCAGGTCGCGGACGCGGCCGCCGCGCACGAGCACGATCGAGTGCTCCTGGAGGTTGTGGCCCACGCCCGGGATGTACGCGGTGATCTCGACGCCGCTCGTCAGCCGCACGCGGGCGACCTTGCGCAGCGCGGAGTTCGGCTTCTTCGGCGTGTTCGTGTAGACGCGCGTGCAGACCCCCCGGCGCTGGGGCGCGCCCTTGAGCGCGGGGGTCTTGGTCTTGGACGTCTTGACCTGCCGGCCTTTCCTGACCAGCTGGGCGATCGTGGGCACGCGTCTATCTCCTGGGTACAGCGGGGGCCGCGCGACGAGAGCCGTCTCGCGGACAGTCCATGCTAGGCGTGCCCGGGCCGAAGCGTCCAGCCACCCCCGCGTCGAGTCCTGTCACGTCATGCCTGGGCGACCGTGCCGCCACCGAAGCCGTCCTCCTCGGTCGGCGCTTCGCCGAGCCAGACCGCGTCGATGTCGCTCACCGGCTCGTCGCCCACGCCCTCGACCGAGGAGTCGCGCAGCCACGCGGCGAGGTCCTGGTCCTCGTCGCCGGGGCGGAACGACGCCCAGTCCGGCGCGTGCACCGCGTCGGGCATGTCCATGCGGATCTCGCGGTAGTGGCCCATGCCCGAGCCAGCGGGGATGAGCTTGCCGATGATGATGTTCTCCTTCAGGCCCAGAAGGTCGTCCTTCTTGCCGTCGATGGCGGCCTCGGTCAGGACCCTCGTCGTCTCCTGGAAGGAGGCGGCCGACAGCCAGCTGTCCGTCGCGAGCGACGCCTTCGTGATGCCCATGAGCATGGGACGCGCCTCGGCGGGCCTGCGGCCCTCCGCGATGAGCTCGCGGTTGCCCTCCGAGAAGCGCTGCGCGTCGACCTGCTGGCCCGGCAGGTACGAGGAGTCCCCCGGGTCGGCCACGAGGTAGCGGCGGAGCATCTGGCGCACGATGAGCTCGATGTGCTTGTCGTGGATCGACACGCCCTGGTCGCGGTAGACCTTCTGGACCTCCTCGACGAGGTACTGCTGGGTCTCGCGCAGCCCCTTCACGTCGAGCAGCTCCTTCGGGTCCTTCGGTCCCTCGACGAGCGCGTCGCCGGCCTCGACCTCCTCGCCGTCCTGGACGACGAGGTGGGCGCGCGTCGGGATGTCCTCGTCCTGGCGCGTGCCGTCGTCGGAGACGACGCTCACCTTGCGGCCGCCCTCGACGTCCTCGATGCGCACGATGCCGGTGTGGCGCGCGAGACGCGCGGCGCCCTTGGGCGTGCGGGCCTCGAAGAGCTCGACGACGCGCGGCAGGCCGTGGGTGATGTCGGACTCGGCCACGCCACCGGCATGGAAGGTCCGCATCGTGAGCTGGGTGCCCGGCTCGCCGATCGACTGGGCGGCGATGACCCCGACCGCCTCGCCGAGCTCGATCAGGCGGCCCGTCGCGAGCGACTGGCCGTAGCACTGGGCGCACACGCCGAACTCGGCCTCGCACGTGAGCGTCGAGCGGACGCGGATGCGGTCGGCCTTCGCGTCGTCACGGATGCGCGCGACGAGCTCGTCGTCGAGCATCGTGCCCTGGGCGACGACCGAGCCGTCGCCGAGCTCGGCGTCCTCGGCGAGCACGCGGCCGTAGGCGCGCGTCTCGAGGTACGTGCGGCGCCCCGGCGTGTCGGCGAAGAGCTCGTCGAGCCAGATGCCGCGCACCGAGCCACAGTCGTCCTCCTTGACGATGAGCTCCTGGGCGACGTCGAC
>PLCI01000040.1:4227-5151 GCA_003135595.1 Acidimicrobiaceae bacterium
CGCGCGCCGGAGTCGACCATCATGTCGATCGGGTTGAACTCGAGGCTCGACAGCGTCCGCTCGAGCGCCCGGCCCACCTCGGAGTTGGCCGACGTCCAGATCTCGACTTCCTTCTGGCGGCGCTCCTCGTCGGTGATGATGCCCCTGCGGTACTGGGCCTCGGCCTTCTCGGCCTCGTGCTCGTAGCGGTCGAGGATCTCCTGCTTCTCGGGCGGCGTCACGACGTCGTCGATCGAGATGGTCAGGCCCGACTGGCTCGCGTAGCGGAAGCCGAGCGCCTTGATCCGGTCGAGGCTGGCCGCGACGTCCTGCTTGCCCCACTGCGAGGAGATCTCCTCGACGATCGTGCCGATCGGGGTCGCGCGGCGGCCGACGAGGCCGTTCACGAACCGGTACGCCTCGGGCAGCGCCTCGTTGAACAGCAGGCGCCCCGGGGTCGTCACGACCACGCGGTTGCCCCGCTCGTTGGGCTCGATGCCCGCGAGCTCGAGGCGCACGTCGATCGAGGTGTCCGGCAGCGCTCGCAGCTCGATGAGCTCGTGCAGCTTGAGCGAGCCCGAGTCGAGCGCGGCCTGGACCTCGTAGGTGTGGCGGAACGGGCGCGGGGTGGCCGTCGGGTTCGACGGGTCGAGCGTCAGGTAGTACGCGCCGAAGACCATGTCCTGGCCCGGCACCGTGATCGGCCGCCCCGTCGCCGGCGACAGGATGTTGTTCGCCGACAGCATNNAAGTCGGCGTTGAACGCCGTGCAGACAAGGGGGTGGACCTGGATCGCCTTGCCCTCGACGAGCACGGGCTCGAAGGCCTGGATGCCGAGGCGGTGCAGCGTCGGGGCGCGGTTGAGCAGCACGGGGTGCTCGCGGATGACGCCCTCGAGCACGTCCCAGACCTGGGGCTTGCGACGCTCGACCATGCGCTTGGCCGA
>PLCI01000015.1:0-7407 GCA_003135595.1 Acidimicrobiaceae bacterium
GCTTCGATCTTGCCCACGAGGTCCGCGCCGACGTCGGCTGCCTTCGTGAAGATGCCGCCACCCACTCGCATGAACAGCGCGATGAGCGACGCGCCGAAGGCGAAGCCGACGAGGACCGCGGTCGCGGAGTTCTGGAAGATCAAGAAGATCCCCGCGGCTCCGGTGAGACCCAGCCCGACGCACAGCAAGCCGGTCACCGCGCCGGTCCGGAACGCCACGCGCAGCGCCCCGGGCATCCCCTTGCCCGCGACGGCTGCCGCGGCCGTGCGCACGTTGCCGCGCACGGCAATCGACATGCCGATGAAGCCCGTAAGCCCCGAGAAGGACGCGCCGAGGAGGAAGCACACCGCGCGCCAGATGCCGTTCTGGGTGAAGGACATCGCGACGGAGCCGTCCGGGCGGACGACCTTGGTGGCGGTGAAGAAGATGAGGACCGCGAGCGGGACGAGGATGATCAGAATTGTCCGCCCCTGGCGCTTCAAGAACGCCTCGGCGCCCTCTTGGATCGCCTTGGCGATCTCGCGCATCTTGACCGAGCCGGCGTCGGCTGCCATGACACCGCGGACGAGGAAGAGGCCCGTAGCGATGCCGATCAGCCCACACGCGATGATCGCCCACAGGATCAGCCGGTCATGGCTGGTCAAGGGGAAGTTCTGGTAGCCGCCCTCGGCGGCGAAACGGTGAAGACCGTTCATCTCGGTGGGTGCCTCTCTGCGTCGGTGCCGCAACACGCACGGCGTCGTGGGTACCCCTGGGTCGAGCNNGACTCCGGCGGCGCGACGAGCTCGTAGTCGGGGTTGATGATCGCGAGGCGGCGCTGCCAGGACCCCACGGTGCCTTCGACGACGACTCGTGCGCCACGCTCGATGCCCGGGATCTGGCTGCGGCCCTGGAACACGAGGAGCATCGTGCCCGTCCCGTCCGACAGCGTGCACTCGAGGACCGGCGCGCCGTCGACCTTTCGAACGCTGAGCGAGCGGATGCGACCGGAGAACTTGGAGCGGTCCCGCCACACGGCGTCGCTCACCGGCGTGGCGCCCCCGGAGCGCTCCTTCAGCATCACGTCTGCCTTGAGGACCGGTACGTCGCGCTGTGCCTGGGATCGCACCTGCTCGTTCGCCGCTCGGACTCGGCGGCGCTTGGCCAGGTCGAGACGGAAGGGAATCACCGTGGCCGTGACCCGTGGGACGAGCGTCACGGCTTCGGCGATCGAGTCGGCGGTCCGGTCATGCAGCACGCGCTCGAGGCGCGTCGGGAAGTTGCGGCGCGGCAGCACGATCGTGCACTCGGTGTCCTCGGGCCGAGCGGCCTCTGCCGCGAGCTCGAGCGTCGCGCGCTCGATGCGCCGGTCCGGGCACTCGATCACCTCCAGGGTCAGGCTCCTAGGCCCCACATCGGCCCAGATCCGCTCGAGCTCGTGGGTGACGAGCGGGTCGAGGTCGAAGTGGATGGCACGCAGCTCGGTCGGGTTCAGCGAGCGCGCGTACTGGAGGGCTCGCGCGGCGGCGAGGTCGTAGCTGTCGATCAGCACGTAGACCACGTTGCGACGCAGCGCCGTGGCACCCGAGACGTCGTCGGCCTTTGCCCGAAGCAGGGTGTCCTCGGTGTCGTACTGGCGATGGAGGCGGATGAGGCCGAAGTACATGATTGGCCCGAGGACGACGACGATCCACGCTCCCTCGAAGAACTTCGCGATCGCGAAGATGAGGACCACGGCGAACGTCGTGCCGGCCGAGATGGCGTTCACGATGATGCCGCGTGTCCGATGCGGCCCGCTGCCGCGCCGGTGGTGCGCCACCATCCCGAGACCCGCCATCGTGAAGCCGGTGAACACCCCGATCGCGTAGAGCGAGACAAGGCCGGTGACGTTCGCCTTGAAGATCAAGATGAGCACCAAGGCGACGATGCCGAGGAGGACGATCCCGTTGGAGAAGGCAAGGCGGTGCCCGCGCTTCGTGAGCTGACGGGGCAGGTACCCGTCGTTCGCGACGTAGTTGGCGAGGAACGGGAAGCCGTTGAAGCTCGTGTTGCCGCCGGTCCACAGGATCGCCACGGTCGCGAACTGGACGCAGAGGAACAGGACGTGGCCGAATCCCGCGGCGCCGAAGATCCCGTTGACCTCCTGGGAGACGACCGTCGGGACGCCGCCGCTTCGCGGGAGGGCGTGCATCCACTTCGCCATGAGCGTCGTCGACAGCACGAGGAAACCGAGGATCGAGCTCATGATGACGAGCGTGACGCGGGCGTTGCGACCCTGCGGGCGACGGAACGACGCGACGCCGTTGGAGATCGCCTCGAGGCCCGTGAGCGACGAGCCGCCGTTCGCGTAAGCACGGAGCAGCGAGATGAACGCCAGCCCGTAGATCGCACCCGAGCCCGGCGAGCCGAGCACGCCTTGGTACAGCTGGCTCGACGAAGGCGTCGGGATCACCGGCAGCGTGCCGCCGAAGAACTTCGCGTAGCCCACCAGCATCGTGGAGCCAAGCAGGAGCACGTAGAGGTAGGTCGGGAGCGCGAACATCCTGCCTGCCTCGCGGATCCCCCGCAGGTTCCCGAAGATCAACAGGAGCACGATGCCGAGGGTGATCGGGAGGACCCAGCCGTTGAGCCCAGGGAACGCGCTCGCGAGGGCGTCGGTGCCCGCCGCGCTCTGCACGGCGACGGTCACCGAGTAGTCGATCAGGAGCGCCACCGCCGCGATCTGGGCCACCTTCGGCCCGAAGTTGTCGCGGGCGACGACGTAGGAGCCGCCCGCCGACGTGTAGAACCCGATGACGTCGAGGTAGCTGAGCGTGACNNGCCGATGTACGGCGTCATCTGGGTGAGCATCTGCTCGGTGCCGTAGGCCGACGAGGAGATGCAGTCCGGCGCCAGCACGCCGAGTGCGATCGGCCGGCTCAGCCGCTCGCTTGACAGCTGCTCGGAGGTGAGCGGCTTGCCCAGCAAGAACCGCTTGACGCGGTACCCACGCGTCTCGGGGTACTCGATCGACAGGTTGCGGGCGAGCGACGCCGACGGTGCGAGACGCGCCGAGGCGGGCGCATCCTCGATCCCGTCGACCACGCGCGCAGCCTAGGTCTGTACCGCGGCCTCTCCCCTGGCTTTACACCGACCCCCTCACCGTGGTGACATCACGTAGTGCACGTCGTCGTCGTCGGTTGTGGTCGCGTCGGCTCCGGCGTCGCGGCCCAGCTCGAGTCGCTCGGGCACACGGTCTCGATCATCGATCGCTCGAAGCGCGCCTTCGACCGCCTCCCGCCCGACTTCCGGGGCACCAAGGTCGTGGGCTCGGGCTTCGACCGCGAGGCGCTGGACGCGGCGGGCGCGCACGACGCCGGCGCGCTCGCGTCGGTGACGAACGGCGACAACTCCAACATCCTCTGTGCGCGCATCGCGAGGGAGACCTACGGCATCGCCAACGTGGTCGCGCGCATCTACGACCCCCGGCGGGCCGTGATCTACCAGCGACTGGGCATCCCGACGGTCCCCACGGTCTCGTGGACGGCGACCCAGGTGCTTCGCTGGCTGCTGCCCGAGGACGACTCGGTCGAGTGGCGCGACGCCACCGGCTCGCTGCTGTTCGTCGAGCGGATCCTCCCCGATGGATGGGCCGGGAGCCGACTCGAGGAGCTCGAGTCGGCCGGCCGCTTCAAGGTCGTGTCGATCGTGCGCAGCAACCAGCCGCGCCTCGACGTCACCTCGCTCATCGGACAAGAGGACGACGTGCTCCAGCTCGTCGTCCTGCGAGACGCTATCGGCGAGCTCGACGAGCGACTGGCCAAGGCGCCCTGATGCGCGTCGTGATCGCGGGCGGTGGCAGCGTGGGCATCGCCATGGCCGCGGACCTACGCGACAACGGTCACGCAGTGCAGGTCCTCGAAAAGGACCCGGCTCGCGCCGAGGTGATTCGCGACGACCTGCAGGGGGTCGACGTGCTCACGTGCGACGCCTGCGAGGTGTCGTCGCTGCAGCTCGCGGGGCTGCGCAGCGTGGAGGTCGTCGTGGCGGCGACGGGCGACGACGAGGACAACCTCGTGATCAGCTGGCTCTCGAAGCAGGAGTTCGCCGTCCCGCGCATCATCTCGCGTGTCAACAACGCGAAGAACGCCTGGATGTTCAACGAGACCTGGGGCGTCGACGTGAGCGTGTCGACCCCACAGCTCCTGACCGCGCTCGTGGAAGAGGCCGTCGCAATTGGCTCGGTCGTCCGGCTGATGCAGCTCGACCGCTCCGGCGCCGCGCTCGTCGAGGTCACCCTCGACGCGGACGCGCCCGCGATCCAGGGCGACCGCACCGTGGGCGACCTGCAGCTGCCAGCCGACGCCCAGATCGTCGCGGTCGTGCGGGACGAAAAGGTGCTCATCCCGAGAGATGACACACGGCTGTCAGAGGGCGACCACGTCGTCGTCCTCGCGACGCACGGCGCCGAACAGGAGATCGAGCAGGTCTTCATCGGAGAATGACGCCGGCGTTGTCAAAGTGGGGCGATCACACACCAAAAACAACTCGTTTCGATTCGCTCACAAATCTGTTGACGACATGTCAGTTGCGGGCCGTACGCTGGAAGCGTGCGCGCAGCATTCTTCGACCTTGACAAGACGGTCATAGCGCGCGCGTCCGTGGTCGCATTCGGCGGCCCGCTGCGCCGCCGCGGGCTCGTCAACCGCCGCACCGTCGCGCGCGCGGTGCTTGGGCAACTGTTGTTTCTCTGGTTTGGCGCCGATGAGGAAAAGATGGCAAAGATCCGCGAGTCGATGCTCGAGGTCTCCGCGGGCTGGGACCGAGACGAGGTGCGCGCGATCGTCGAAGAGACACTTTCCGACGTGATCGAGCCGCTCATCTACGCGGAGGCCCAGGAGCTCATCTCGTTGCACCGCGCGGCCGGCGACCGGATCTGGCTCGTGTCGAGCGCGCCGTCTGAGATCGTCGAGCCGCTCGCCTCGATGCTCGGCGTCGACGGCGCGATCGCATCCAAGGCCGAGATCGACGAGCTCGGCAGGTACACGGGCAAGATCGAGTTCTACGCACAGGGCGCGGGCAAGGCTGCCGCGATCCGCGCACTCGCCGAGTCGCACCACCTCGACCTCGACGAGTCGAGCGCGTACTCAGACTCGGCCACGGACATCCCGATGCTCGAGGCGGTCGGGCACCCCTTCGCCGTCAACCCCGACCGCGCACTCGCCAAAGTGGCCAAGGACCGAGGCTGGGAGATCCTCCAGTTCTCCAATCCCGTTCGGCTCCGCGACCGCGCCTCGGTGCGCCTGCCAGCGTTCACCGGCGCGGTCGTGCTGGTCGGCCTGCTGCTCGCCGGACTCGGTCGCACGCGCAGGGCCGCGGCGTAGCACCCGACCTCAGGGCGCGAACCACTCCAGCGGGTCGTCGGCGAGTCCCTCGTTGGACGCGGCCTCGATCGCCGCGGTGACGAGCGTGCGGCGGTACGAGCCGTACGTGAGGATGTGGCCCAGCATCCCAGCAGCGGTGAACGAGAACGGCTGCTCACACGTCGTGTCCAGGTACATCTCCTCGTAGGCACCGCGATCACCGATGTCGCGGACGCTCGCGGTGAACGCCGGACCGACTCGCTCGAGTCGCTCGCGCATCGACGTGACGGGCTCGTCATGCTCAACGTCGAAGTCGTACCCCACCCCGTCCATCGACGCCCCCCACATCTGGAGCTGACCGATGAGCCTCGAGAGCAGGGACCGGATCGTGGGGCTGTCGTCGATGGACGGGACCGAGACGCTGATCCGCTCGTCGAGCGCCTGAGGATCGAGGTGCTCCGCTCGGTCGATCAGCTCGCCCAGGTATCGGACGTGGTGCTGGAAGAACTCGGCGGTGAAGTCCATGGTGCAAGTGCCTCCTCGTGCGGGGAACCGGATCCCTGCTGGTGGGTGGAAGTGGACGCCGTTCGGGCACGCCAGGCGAAACGACGACGCTGACCGGCGCCAACGGCTCGGCGGCACGCCGAACGCACGCGCGAAGGCACGGGTGAACGCCTCCGACGAGGCGTAGCCCGCGTCGATCGCGACGGACAGGACCGACGCCCGAGTGGTGCGCAGCTCGTTCGCGGCCCGCTCGAGCAGGACGCGACGTCGCAACGCCGCGGGTGCCTCGCCGGCTGCTGCAGAGATGAGGCGGTCGAGGACCGCCCGTGAGACGTTGAGGTCCGAGGCGGCGTCTGGTACGTGCACCTCTGGCGCATCGAGATGGTCTTCGAGCCACAGCACGAACTCGCGCAGGGTGTCTCGTCGGGCGACCACGCACCTCAGTCTGGACGCGCCGAGGACCCGAGTCCTGATCGTTTTCCGCATTGTGTGCGCCGCGCGATGCGCGGCACCGCAACTACACCGTGAGCAGGTCCCTCGCGCCGGTGTCCGAGGAGGGGTGGCGGAGCTTGCTCATCGCCCTCGCCTCGATCTGGCGGATCCGCTCCCGGGTGAGGTTGAAGTGCTCGCCCACCTCTTCGAGCGTCCGTGGCTCGCCGCGATCGAGCCCGAAGCGAAGGCGCAGGATCTCGCGCTCGCGCTCGTCGAGCGGGGAGAGCAGTCGACGGATCTCCTCGGGCAGCACGGCGATGGCAGCTGCCTCGAAGGGCGACTCGGCCGAGCGGTCCTCGACGACATCGCCGAGCTCGGCGTCGCCGTCCTCGCGCAGGGGCTCCGAGAGGCTGAGCGGCTCGGCACGGAAGCGCAGCGCCTCGATGAGCTTGTCCTCGGGCATCTCGCACTCGATGCACAACTCTCGGATCGTGGGCGGGCGCCCGAACTTCAGCTCGAGGCGCGACTGTGCCTTCTGGACGCGCGCCAGCGTGTCGCCGGCGTGCACGGGCAGGCGGATCGTCCGACCGGTGTTCGCGATGCCTCGCGTGATCGCTTGGCGGATCCACCACGTGGCATACGTCGAGAACTTGAAGCCCTTGCGCCAGTCGAACTTCTCGACGGCGTGCATCAGGCCGAGGTTGCCCTCCTGGATAAGGTCGAGCAGCGGCAGGCCTGAGGCCTGGTACTTCTTCGCGATCGACACGACGAGGCGGAGGTTCGACTGGACGAACTCGCGCTGCGCGTCGTCGCCCTTCTTCGCGACGCGTCGCAGCTGCTGGCGACGAGACGTCGTGAGCTTCGTGCCCGTCTCGACCTCCTGGGCGGCACTGCGGCCCTCTTCAATCGCCTGGGCGAGTCGGACCTCGTCGTCCTTGGTGAGCAGGGTGTACTGGCCGATGTCGGTCAGGTAGAGGCGGACGAGGTCCTCATCGTCCCGCTCTATGCGGTCTTTGGCCACGAAGATCGGTCTCCTTGAGAGCGTCCTGGCGGCGCTGCCGCCTCCCCCTATCCCTCCCCATTCGGGGTGGGAGGTCACTCTACTGGTGCCGTCAACCCCTCCAGCCGGAGCGACGCCGCCTCCACCGTG
>PLCI01000015.1:7463-7665 GCA_003135595.1 Acidimicrobiaceae bacterium
CCACGACGTAGCAGAGTGACGCCGCGAGTGCCAGCGAGTCGTCGCTCGCGCCGATCTCGTCGAGCAGGTCCATCGCGTCGTCGGCGCCGTCGATTCCCTCTTCGACGAGTGCGTCACGATCGATGTCGACGCGAACCGGCAGCACGTCGTAGAGCAGCTCGGCGTGCCATGCGAACATCCCCGCGAGTGGCGCGAGGGCGAC
>PLCI01000015.1:7672-15442 GCA_003135595.1 Acidimicrobiaceae bacterium
GCCGTAGCGGTTGGTGATCGGCAGCCGTCGGTCCTTGCCGAACGACTTCGCCGTGATCCGCACGCCCGGGGGCATCTGGCGCCGCTTGTACTCCGCAGCGTCGACCAGTGCCACGACTCGCTCGACGAGCGCGCGGTCATGGCCCGCAGCGATGAGCTCGTCGGCGGTCATGTCCCCTTCGACGTAGGCGATCAGGACCGGGTCGAGCAGCTCGTAGGGCGGGAGCGAGTCGGCGTCGACCTGGTTGGGGCGCAGCTCGGCCGAGGGTGGCTTGCTGATGATCGACTCGGGGATCGGCGGGATCTCCCCTCGTTCGGTCGCACGGTCGTTCCGATACCGGCAGAGCTCGTAGACGAGCGTCTTGACCACGTCCTTGATCACGGCGAAGCCGCCCGCGGTGTCGCCGTAGAGCGTCGAGTAGCCCGTCGCAAGCTCGGACTTGTTCCCGGTCGTGAGCACGATGGCGCCCGTGTCGTTCGAGACGCCCATGAGCACGACGCCCCGGATCCGTGACTGCAGGTTCTCGTCAGTCAGGCCCTTGGGAGCCACGTCCAGCACGCCCTCCAGCACCGAGGACAGCGCGGCGTGCGCCATCTCGATCGGCGCGGACACGCACCGCATGCCCAGGCGGCGGGCGAGCTCGAAGGCGTCGGTCCTCGAGTGCTCCGAGCTGTACCTCGAGGGCATGGACACCCCGAGCACGCACTCGGGGCCGAGCGCGTCGACGGCGATCGCCGCCACGAGCGTCGAGTCGATGCCCCCCGACAGGGCGATGACCGCGTTCGCGAACCCGTTCTTGTGCAAGTAGTCACGCGTGCCCAGGACGAGCGCCTCGTAGACCTCGGCGGTGGGATCGAGCCGCGGTGCGATCACCGGCGCCGCGGCCGGCGGGCGCGGCCGGTGCCCGGAGAGCTCGGCCAGGGCCACCCCGTCGGTCGCGTCCGGCAGGTCGAGCTCGCAGACGAGCAGGGTCGACTCGAACTGCGGTGCGGCCGCGAGCAGGCGTCCGGCCGCGTCGAGGACGAAGCTCGCCCCGTCGAACACGAGCTCGTCCTGGCCACCGACGAGGTTGACGTAGGCGAACGCGGATCCTGTCTCGGCGCAACGGCGCTCGAGCATGGTCCGCCGGTCCTCGAATCGACCCCTCGAGAAGGGCGAGGCGTTGAGCACGACGATCAGCGACGCCCCCGCTGCGGCCAGGGCGACGCCGGGACCGCCGTCGATCCAGACGTCCTCGCAGATGGCAACGCCGACGGTCGCGCCGCCGACCTCGTAGACAGCTGACGGCCCGGTGCCCGGTGCGAACCACCGACGCTCGTCGAAGACCCCGTAGTTGGGCAGCTGGCGCTTGGCCACCGCACCGTGGAGACGCCCCGCCCCGACGAGCGCCGCTGCGTTCGCCAAGCCGCGGTGCGCCGTGTGCTCGCCGGGGAGCGCCTCGCCGCGCGCGTCGGTGGGCTCGGCGAGCTCGACCAGCCCGGAGTCGCCGGCGAGCACGGTACCGACCACGCCCAGGCAGGCAGGGGATGCGGCGGCGAGCTTGCCGAGGGCAACCCCGGCGTCCTCGATGAAGCCATCCTTCAACAAGAGGTCCTCGGGCGGATAGCCCACCAGGGCGAGTTCGGGCGTCACGACGAGGTCGCACCCGAGCTCACAACCCTCGCGGAGGGCACCCAGGATCGCCGCTGCGTTGGCGTCCACGTCACCGACCGTGACGTTCAGCTGGGCGAGCCCGAGGCGGATCGTCGCCACGAGGTGAGCCTAACGGTAGAGCCCCTTCGCCCGAGGTGGCGGTTTCACAAAGTGTTAACGCGTGAGCCCGGATTCGCGCGGGCCGGGTTGCGAGACTGGAGGGCGTATGCCGCGGGTCGGCGCGGACCAAGACGACGAGACCAACTACAAGGAGCAGCCGTGCCCTATCAGGCCGAGTACATCTGGATCGATGGGACCCAGCCGTCGCCTCTCGTGCGGAGCAAGACGAGGATCATCGCCGACGGCAAGCAGCCCGGAATCTGGGGCTTCGACGGCTCGAGCACCAACCAGGCAACCGGCGACAACTCCGACTGCGTGCTGCGGCCGGTGTTCGTCGCGAAGGACCCGCTCCGAGGTGACAAGGACAAGCTCGTCATGTGCGAGGTGCTCAACACCGACATGACCCCGCACGTGTCGAACACACGCGCGGCGTGCGCGGAGACCGCGAAGAAGTACGCCGCGTTCGAGCCGTGGTTCGGCATCGAGCAGGAGTACACGTTCATCCAGAACAATCGGCCCTACGGCTGGCCAGAGCACGGCTACCCCGCGCCGCAGGGCCCGTACTACTGCGGCGTCGGCGGCGACAAGATGCCCGGGCGCGAGATCGTCGAGGCGCACACCGCCGCGTGCATCAGGGCCGGGATCGCGATCGAGGGCACCAACGCCGAGGTGATGATGGGCCAGTGGGAGTTCCAGATCGGCGTGCTCGCCCCGCCGCTCATCGGCGACCAGCTGTGGATGGCGCGATGGCTGCTCTTTCGCATCGCCGAGGACTTCGGCGTGTTCGCGACGCTCGAGCCCAAGCCGATGCTCGGCGACTGGAACGGCGCCGGCGCCCACACGAACTTCTCGACCAAGGCAATGCGCGCGCCAGGCGGGTGGGACGCGATCATCGAGGGCTGCGAGGCGCTGAAGGGCCGCGTCCGCGAGCACATCTCGAACTACGGCATCGGCATCGAGGAGCGGCTCACCGGCGCCCACGAGACCGCGAGGTTCGACAAGTTCACCTACGGCACGTCGGACCGCGGTGCGTCGATCCGCATCCCCTGGGGCACCGCGCGCGACAAGCGCGGATGGCTCGAGGACCGCCGGCCGAACGCCAACATGGACCCCTACGTCGTGAGCCGCCTGATGGTCGAGACGGTCTGCGGCGCCGCNNAGCGCGAAGGGGCGCCGGGCGGGCACGTCCAACGGGAAGGCGACGGCGAGCTCGACGGCGAAGCGGGCGGCCGTGAAGCAGCCAGTGGCCGCCAAGCGCACGCGCACGACAAAGACGACGAAGCGACTCGCGAAGTCGAGCTGAGCATGCGGCCTCGCCGACGAAGCCTCGGCGAGGACCTGCGACAATGGCGACGGTGACCGAGCAGCAGGCCAACTACGTCCTTCGCGTCGTCGAAGAGCGTCGGATCAGGTTCGTCCAGCTGTGGTTCACCGACGTCCTGGGACGCCTCAAGGCGTTNNAAGCCCGACCTCGACACGTTCCAGCTGCTCCCGTGGCACGCAGAGGGCGAGGGCGTCGCACGCGTGTTCTGCGACATCTCGACCGTGGACGGGGCGCCATTCGAGGGCTGTCCCCGAAACCGCCTGCGCCGGATCCTCGACGACGCGCACGACGAGGGCTACACGTTCTTCGTCGCACCCGAGCTCGAGTTCTTCTACTTCGACTCACTGGAGCCCGTGGGCCCGCCGCACCCAGTCGACCTCGGCAGCTACTTCGACCTGGGCACCGACTCGGTCGTCGGGCGGCTCCGCCGCGACACGGTGCGAACCCTCGAAGAGATGGGCATCCCCGTCGAGCACGCCCAGCACGAGGACGCGCCCGGCCAGCACGAGATCGACCTCCGCTACACCGACGCGCTGACTATGGCCGACACGGTCATGACCGTGCGCCACGTGGTCAAAGAGCTCGCCCGGCAGGCCCGCATCGCAGCGAGCTTCATGCCGAAGCCTCTCGCGGGCGTCCAGGGCTCGGGGATGCACACGCACCTGTCGTTGTGGCGCGACGACACGAATGCCTTCGTCGACGACACCGACCCCTATGGCTTGTCGCCGCTCGCGCACCAGTTCATCGCGGGGCTGCTGACGCACGCGAAGGAGATCACCGCGATCACCAACCAGTGGGTCAACTCCTACAAGCGGCTCGTCCCGGGCAACGAGGCGCCGGTGCACGTGAGCTGGGCGCGCAACAACCGCTCCGCGCTCGTGCGAGTGCCAACCGTGAAGAAGACGAAGGTCAACTCGACTCGACTCGAGTACCGCGCACCGGACTCCGCGGCGAACCCGTACCTGTGCTTCGCGGTGATCCTTGCCGCGGGCATGGCGGGGATACGAGGTGGCTACGAGCTGCCCGCTGAGGCGGCGGGCAACCTCTTCGCCCACGCCGAGGACTCGGACCTGGACATGCTGCCGACGAGCCTGAAGGAGGCGACCGACACGATGGCCGGCTCCGAGCTCCTGCACGAGACGCTGGGCGAGCACCTGGTCGAGTGGTTCCTGCGCAACAAGCGCGCCGAGTGGGCTGCCTACGCCGAGACGGTCACGCCCTTTGAGCTCGACCGGTATCTGCCGCTGCTGTGAGCGATCTCAGCGCCGAGAGGACGCGAACCGTCGCGTGCGTCCCGGCAGTGACCGACCAGCTGGCGGACGCCGCACGGCTCGCGGGACTCCGCGCGGTGGCCTGCGGCGACGTCGCGCAGCTCGTTGCGCGCCTGGCCGCCTCGCCCAACGAGCTCGCCGCCGTCGTGATCGACGCGACGAGCCGCGCGCCGGTCGACGCGATGGCCACGTGCAAGTCGCTGCGCCGCTTGGACCCTGCGTTCGCCCCGATCCTCCTCGTCGTCGCGGTGGACCAGTTCGACGAGCTCGCGCTCAGAGACGAGCTGTTCGACGACTTCGCGGTCGCGCCCGTCGACCCGCGCGAGTTCGCCGCCCGCCTTCGCCACGCCCTCGTGCTGAGCGGGGCTCCGGCGGCGAGCTCGGTGGTCGAGCATGCCGAGCTCACGGTCAACCTCGAGAACTACCAGGCGGCGATCTCGGGGCGCGCGCTCGACCTCACCTACATGGAGTACGAGCTGCTCCGGTTCTTCGCGACCAACCCTGGGCGCGTCCTCACGCGCGAGACCCTCCTCAACCGCGTCTGGGGCTACGAGTACTACGGGGGTGCGAGGACCGTCGACGTCCACGTCCGGCGGCTCCGCGCCAAGCTCGGCGAGGAGCACGCGCACCTGATCTCCACGGTGCGCAGCGTCGGCTACCGGTTCGGCTGAGCGGGCGCGCGCTAGCGACCTGCCGTGCTCGCCCAGAGCTCGACCTCCACGCGGGCAGCCAGCGGCAGCGCGGCGACGGCGATCGCGGTGCGCGCCGGCCGGTGGTCGCCGAAGAATGCGATCCACACCTCGTTGCACGCGGCGAAGTCCGCCATGTCGACGAGGAAGAGCGTTGCCTTGAACACCTGGTCCTTGCGCACGCCCTCGGACTCGAGCAGGGCCGCGGCGTTCTCGAGCGCCTGGGTGAGCTGGGAGGTCGTGGACGCGTCGACGAGGACCGGGGCGCCGTTCGGCCCGGGGACCAAGCCGAGCTGCCCCGAGGTCACGACGAGGTCGCCCGCTCGGACGATCGGGCTGTAGGGACCAACGGCTGCGGGCATGTGCCTCCTCAACGGCGAGTGGGCCAGCGTGGCCCTGCACCCTCAGCCAACCACACTGCGCCGAGCGCGGCCGCGAATGCCGCCGTGCCGACCGCGACGGGCGGCGCATCGGTGCGCGACACCTCGACGGTGACGTGCGGGAACGTTCGCGCGGTCGTGATGCCGAACGAGCGGATCGTGAGGTCGACGGGCGTGCCGGCGGCGTCAAGGGCGATCCCCTCGCTCGTGACCATCGAGTACGCCTGGTGCACCGCTCCGATGACGTAGCTGCGCGTCGTCGCCGCGCAGATCGGGTCGCCGGCGTCGACGACCGCGAGGATCTCCTCGCCCGCTGCGCGCACCGACGCACGCGCACCACCGGCGACCACCTCGCAGGTACCGTCCGGCGCGGCAGCGAGGAGTGCGAGCGCGGCGAGCACCTCGGCCACACCGGCGCCGCGGTGCGTGGCGCCGACTCGCGGGCCGGCGATCTCGACGACGTCGACGACGACCTGCGGCGCGATCGCTCGGATCGCGTCGCACACCGGATCGAGGGACTCCGAGCCCGCGGTCCAGCCGAGGCGGACGACGCCAGACCCGCCGCGGCGGAGCCCGATCGACATCGGCGGCCGCTTGGCGCCGCGCAGCACCGCGGCCTCCCTCGTCCATCGCGCGGCTACCGCGACGCCGTGCTTGACGGCCAGCCGGGCCGCGTCACTCGCGACCGGCGAGCGACGCTTCGCACCGAACGCACCGGCGTTTCCGAAGGGGGACGCAGGCTCGCCATCGGGTTCGCACCAGCTCGCGTCGGGCTCGAGGTACGCGGGCTCGACCCAGGTCGTCTGGAGGACAAGGTCGAAGGCCCCGCCCGCGACGGCGACGGGGTGCGACAGCGCGACCGTGGAGTTCCGGCCCTGGCGGCTCGCCGCGAGGCGCCTCGCCGCGGCGGCGCTCGGCGCGACCTCGTAGCCGTCCTTGCCCGTCGCGATCGCGATGAGGCACCCCGGGGGTCTCGTGTCGTCCGCGAACGGGGCGAGCCCCTCGACGACCGCGGGACCGGCGAGCTGGGTCGTCCCGCTCTCGAGCGTCGCGCGTCGCGTCGCCGCCGCCTCGTCGCGCGGCGGCGACGGCGGGGTCACGCCAAAGGCGGCGAGCGCCGCCTCCACGATCGGCTGGAACCCCGTGCACCGGCAGAGGTGCGCGGCGAGCGCGGTGTTTACCTGTCGCTCGTCGACGTGGTCGCGGCGCCCGAGCGCGGCGAGGCGAACGACGATCCCCGGCGTGCAGAACCCGCACTGGGACGCCGCGGTGGCGTCGAATGCCTGGACCAGCCGTCCGCGAACCTCGGGATCCAGCCCCGACAAGGTCGTGACCTCGCGTCCGGCGACGCGAGCGACCGGGGTGACGCACGAGACCCTGGGCTGGCCGTCCACGAGCACCGTGCAGCAGCCGCACTGGCCCTGGGGCGCACAGCCGTCCTTCACCTCGGTCAGCCCGAGCGTGTCGCGAAGGGCGTCGAGCAACGTGCCGGCGGCGTCGACCTCGACGAGGGTGCCGTTGACGCGAAAGGAGACGGCCGCCGGGGCCTGGGCCGACCCGGTCAGCTGAAGGAGCTGCCGCAGCCGCAGGTCTGCGTCGCGTTCGGATTCGTGATGTGGAACCCCGTGTCCTGGAGCCCGTCGGCGTAGTCGAGGGACGACCCGGTGAGCAGGGCAGCGCTCTTCTCGTCCACGACGACCCGGACCGACCCGAAGCTGCGGACCACGTCGTCGTCGGCGACCTCGGTGTCGAAGAACATGTCGTAGGAGAACCCCGAGCACCCGCCCGGCTTGACCGCGACGCGAAGCGAGAGCTGCTCGGCGTCCGCCTCGGCCGCGAGGAGCTCGGCGACCTTGGTCACCGCGGCATCCGTGAGCGTGATCGGCTCTCGCTTGCGGGTGATTGAGACTGTGGCGGTGCTCGACATCGCGCCTCCCTGAGACCTGTCGGTGGGCGCACTACTGCGCCCGCCGCACCCCGAATCGTAGCGGTGCTAGCCCCGATCCCGCGCGCGCCCCCGTTAGGGTCGACGAGGTGACGGAGCCGCTCGACGCGACCGTCCTCGCGCGACTTGGGGGCGTGGTCGACCCGGAACTGGGCGCGGACATCGTGACGCTGGGCATGGTCACGGCGGCCTCGATCGACGCGGCGGGCACCGCGACGATCGCCGTGGGCCTCACGACGGTTGGCTGCCCCCTCCGGGCGCGCCTCGAGCGTGACGTCCGAGCCGCGCTGACGGGGCTCGAGGGCGTGCACGAGGTCGTCATCGAGATGGGCGTGCTCGAGCCCGCTGCCAAGGCGGCCCTCATGGACACGGCCCGCCGGGTCGCCCAGGAGCGGTCCCCCACCACGAC
>PLCI01000018.1:0-3831 GCA_003135595.1 Acidimicrobiaceae bacterium
GGTCTCGCCGACTCCTCGTCGAGCGGCGTCACCCCGTAGTTGCCGATGTGCGGGTAGGTGAACGCGATCACCTGGCCCGCGTAGCTGGGATCGGTGAGCACCTCTTGGTAGCCGCTCATCGCGGTGTTGAAGACGATCTCGCCCGTCGCGATCCCCGACGGTGGCTGGAATCCCGCTGCCTCGCCGCGGAACACCGTGCCGTCGGCCAGCACGAGCGCCGCAGGTGGTCGCGTCATCGCACCGCCGTGGCGTCCAGCACCGTCGGGACCCCTCGAAGCAGCGTGTGGCGCACCGTCACCGGGAGCGTGCGACCGACGTAGGGGCTGTTCTTCGAGCGGGACGCGATCGACTGGTCGGTCACGACCATCGGCGCGTCGAGGTCGACCACGCAGAGGTTCGCCACCTCGCCGACGGCGAGGTCCCCGCCCTGGGCGCTGTGGCCCGCGCGCCGCTCGTCGGCCTCGCGGAGCCTCGCGATCGCCGCGGGGCGGCGCGACAGGAGGCCGAACAGCGCGAGCACGTCGCCCGGCTCGGTGCCGCCGAGCGCCGCGACGGTGAGCCCCAGCGCGTGCTGCAGCCCGAGCATCCCCGGCGATGCCTCGTCGAACGGCACGTCCTTGCGCTCGCTCGCGTGCGGCGCGTGGTCGGTCGCCACCGCGTCGATCGCGCCCGCGCGCAGCAGCTCGATGAGCTCCTTGACGAGCGCGGTGGGTCGAAGCGGCGGGTTGACCCTGAAGCGCGGGTCGTAGCGCACGCACTCCGAGTCGTCGAGCGTCAGATGGTGCGGGGCTGCCTCGCACGTCACCGGCAGGCCACGACCGCGTGCCGCCGCGACGAGGCGGACCGACTCGGGGGCGGACAGATGCAGGAAGTGCAGCGGTGCGCCGGTCAGCTGGACCAGACCGAGGTCCCTCGCGACGATCGCGGTCTCGGCCAGGGTCGGCTGACCCGGCAGCCCCAGCATCGAGGACCACATCCCCTCGTGCATGACGCCACCCGCGGCGATCGCGGGATCCTCGCAGTGCTGCGCGCAGGTCACCGACAGGCCCTTGGCGTACTCGAGCGCTCGGCGCATCACGTCGCCGTCGTGCACGCACGCACCGTCGTCGGTGAACAGCGTCACGCCGAGCGCCGCCATCTCGGCCATCGGGGCGAGCGCGCGTCCCTCGCGACCGACCGTGATCGCACCAGCGACCGCCACCTCGCAGCTCGCGGTCCGCGCGCGTGCCAGGACGTCGGCGACGACCGAGGCCGAGTCGCAGGGTGGCTCCGTGTTGGGCATGGCGACGATCGCGGTGTACCCGCCGAGCGCCGCCGCCCTCGACGCGGACTCGATCGTCTCGGACTCCTCGTTGCCGGGCTCGCGCAGGTGCGTGTGCAGGTCGACCAGCCCCGGCCCCACGACGCAGCCGGTCGTGTCGAGCACCGTGGTCCCCTGGGGGATGTCGATGTCGAGGCCGACCTCGGCGATGACCCCGTCGACCACGAGCACGTCGGCTCGGGCGACCGCACCTGCGCCGGCCACGAGGCCACCTTGCAGGAGGAGCCCCCGTGCGCTCATGGCGCGCCCTCGAGGAGCGAGGGCTCGCCGCCGAGCACGAGGAACAGGATCGCCATTCGGACCGCGACGCCGTTCGCGACCTGGCGTGTGACGAGCGCGTTCGGCCCGTCGGCGACGCTCGAGGCGATCTCGACCCCCCTCGTCATGGGACCGGGGTGCGTGATGAGCGTGCCGGGCTTGCACAGCTCGGCGCGGCGCTCGGTCAGCCCGTGCGTCGCGGTGTACTCGGCGAGCGACGGCAGGTGCGAGCCGCTCCCACGCTCGGTCTGGAGCCGAAGGANNACGCGCGAGTGGCGCACGTCGCCGACGATGAGCACGCGGAGCCCCTCGAAGACGCTCGATCCCGAGCCCTCCGAGACCAGCCCTCGGGCGTCGCAGAGCGCGGCGCGCACCGTGAACGCGTCGAGCAGCGCCTGGCTCGGGTGCTCATGGGAGCCGTCACCGGCGTTGATGACCCTCGCGTGCTCGAGCCAGTTGGCGACCTGGGAGGGAGCGCCCGAGGAACGGTGCCGCACGATGAGGACGTCCGCCCCAAGCGCCTCAACGGTCGCCGCGGTGTCGCGCAGGCTCTCACCCTTCTTGACCGAGCTCGACGCGACCGCGAGGCTCGCGACGTCCGCGCTCAGGCGCCGTGCCGCCGTCTCGAAGCTGAGCCTCGTGCGCGTCGACTCCTCGAAGAACAAGGTCGCCACGAGCTTGCCGCGCAGGGTCGGGACCTTCGGCATTGATCGGCGCGAGACCTCGGCGAACGCCTCGGCGACGTCGAGCACCTCCACCACCCCCGTCTTGGACAGCTGCGCCGCGGAGAGCAGGTCGCGCCCGAGGAGCGAGTCGACGCCGGTCACGTGGCCACCATGGAGCCCAGCTCGACGCCCTCGAGGGTCGCAAGGAGCGACTCCTCCCTCGACGTGGGCAGGTTCTTGCCCACGTAGTCCGGGCGGATCGGCAGCTCTCGGTGACCGCGGTCGACGAGCACGGCGAGCTGGACGCGTGCCGCGCGCCCGAAGTCCGACAGCGCGTGCAGCGCCGCACGAATGGTCCGGCCGGTGTACAGGACGTCGTCGACGAGGACCACGGTGCGACCGGTCAAGTCGACGGGGATGGAGGTCGCGGACTCGGGCAGCACGGGACGCGTCGAGACGTCGTCGCGGTAAAAGGCGACGTCCAGCGCCCCAAGTGGCACGTCGAGGGTCTCTATCTCGGCGAGGTGCGCGGCGATGGCCCGGGCGAAGGGCACCCCGCCCCGCTGCAGCCCGACCAGCACGACGCGGTCGAGCCCGGCGTTGCGCTCCACGATCTCATGGGACATCCGGCGCAGGGCGCGGGCGACGTCGTCGGCGGTGAGCACCTGGGATCGTCCGAGGAACACGGCACCGCCCGGGCGCGTTCGGCGGCCCTCGATGCTTGCCACTGCTCCTCCTCGTCGTGCAGGCCTCTCGGGACCCGCTTCACGACCGCAGCCACCGTAGCAGCCGATCCGGTGTCGACCGCGATCAGAAGGCGGGCGGTCGCTTCTCGCGCAGGGCCGCGACGCCCTCGGCGAACTCGTCGGTCGTCATCATCTCTCGGAGCAGCGCGTCGGACTCCGCGACGGACTCGGCGACGCCTCGGTGCAGGTCGAGGTACAGCTGGCGCTTGGTCGCCGCGAGCGAGCTCGGGGCGACGCGCTCGGCGAGCTCGCCCGCGAGTGCCGCCACCGCGCCCGCCAGCTCGTCACGGTCACAGAGCGTGTGCACGAGGCCGATCGACGCCGCTTCGTCGGTGAGCACGACGCGGCTCGTGAGCAGCAGGTCGGCCGCCCGTGACACGCCGATGAGCCGTGGCAGCAGCCAGGACAGCCCGAACTCGGCGGGGAGCCCGAGCCGGCCGTGCGAGGTCGTGAGCTTCGCCCCCCGCACCGCGACACGCAGGTCGCAGTAGCACGCGAGGGCGAAGCCGACCCCGGCGGCCGGGCCGTTGATCGCCGCGATGATCGGCTTCGAGACGCCGAAGTGGTACGCGAAGTCCGCGTCGAAGCGGGGGTCCGTGCCGTAGCCGGGCATCGCGAGGTCGTCGCCGGTGCCGGCGTCGTAGCCGCCTCGTTCCACGTGGCCCTCCAGCGCCGCGGTGTCCGCGCCCACGCAGAAAGCCCTCCCTGCGCCGGTGACGACGATCACCCGGACGCCCGGGTCCGCGGCCGCGGTCGCGAGGCACCATCGGTACTCGGTCTGCAGGCGGCCGGTCCACGCGTTCATGCGATCGGGGCGATTGAGCGTGATGGTCGCCACCCT
>PLCI01000018.1:3931-4299 GCA_003135595.1 Acidimicrobiaceae bacterium
TCCCTGGGACGCCGTGTTGGTCGAACGTCATGATCCCGCACAGGCCATGAGGGTCCCTCGACACAATCACCGAGGAGCCGTCTGCAGCACTCAGCGTGAAGACAATCGTGTACACGTCGACCGCAAACCCCGGCCGCCACGTCGACGAGCCGCGGGACTCGTGTGCCGACACGAGCCAGACGTGCTTGGCAATGCCCCGCCATTCGATTAGCGCCGCGACGCCGTCGCGCGTCGCCGTCAGTCGCAGCACATCGACGTCCCTAGTACCCCAGTTGCCTCTTGGGCCGATGTCGCGCCAGCGACCGTTGATGAGCGCGTCGATGGGAGCGGTCAGCGACGGCGACCTACAGCTGCCCCCCACGATCGGC
>PLCI01000010.1 GCA_003135595.1 Acidimicrobiaceae bacterium
GACCTCACGAGGTGGCTCGCGCTCTGGGGACTGCCGGTCAGCTGACCGGGTCGGCGGCGGCGGCGCTCACGTCGGAGGCGAGCTGCAGGTCGAGCTCGGTCAGGCCGCCCGCGTCATGGGTCGAGACCNNCGACCGTGACCACGAAGCCGATCGCGTCCATGAAGGTCGCGAACTGCAGCTCGACGACGAGCTTGTCGCCGTCTCGAGCCCACGGGGAGCCCGCGTCGCGCAGCGCCGCGTCGACCGTCGCGGCATCGAGGAGCTCCGGGCGGGTCATGGCATCGCCATCTTCTGGGGGTCGACCGCCTCATCGTACTCCGCGGCGGTCAGGTAGCCGAGCGCGACGACGGCGTCGCGGAGCGTCGTGCCCTCGGCATGGGCCTTCTTCGCCACCTTTGCGGCCTTGTCGTAGCCGATGATGGGGTTGAGCGCGGTGACGAGCATCAACGACCGCTCCAGGTGCTCTTTGATGCGGGCCTCGTCGGCACCCAGCCCGACGACGCAGTACCGGCGGAACAGCTCGCACGAGTCGCTGAGCAGCTTGACGGAGTTGCAGAAGTTGAAGATCATGACGGGCTTGCACACGTTGAGCTCGAGATTGCCCCGTGAGCCCGCGATGCCGATCGCCGCGTCGTTGCCGAGGACCTGGATGCACACCATGATCAGCGCCTCGCACTGCGTGGGGTTGACCTTCCCGGGCATGATCGAGCTGCCGGGCTCGTTCTCGGGCAGCACGAGCTCGCCGAGCCCGCTGCGCGGCCCTGAGCCGAGCCACCGGATGTCGTCGGCGACCTTGGTCAGGCTGACCGCGAGCGTGCGGATCGCCCCGTGGGCGAAGACGATCGAGTCGTGCGCCGCCAGCGCGGCGAACTTGTTGGGCGCGCTCACGAACGGCTCGCCCGTGGACGCCGCGATCGCCGCGGCCACCTTGGTCCCGAACTCGGGGTGCGTGTTGAGCCCGGTGCCCACCGCGGTGCCCCCGAGCGCGAGCTCGTAGAGCCCTCCCAGCACCGTGTCGATCCGCGAGAGGTCCGCGTCGAGCTGGGCGACATACCCGGAGAACTCCTGTCCCAAGGTGAGCGGGACGGCGTCCATCAGGTGGGTGCGTCCGATCTTGGTGATCGCAGCGAATGCCCTGGCCCGCTCGTCGAGCGCGTCGCGAAGCGCGGTGACAGCCGGGACGAGCCGCTCGCGCAGCTCGAGGACGGCCGCGACGTGCATCGCGGTCGGAAAGGTGTCGTTGGAGGATTGCGAGCAGTTGACGTGGTCGTTCGGGTGCACGGGGTCCTTCGAGCCTCGCTGCCCGCCGGCGAGCTCGATCGCGCGATTCGAGATGANNCGCCGCGCGCTCGATCAGCTCGGCGCGCGTGGCATCGAGGAGCCCCAGCTCGGCGTTGACGCGGGCGGCCGCACCCTTCAGCATGCCGAAGGCATGGATGACCGCGGGCGGCATCTCGTCGTGCCCGATCGCGAAGTGCTGCAGGCTTCGCTCGGTCTGCGCACCCCAGTAGCGCTCGGCGGGCACCTCGATCGTGCCCATCGTGTCGGACTCGGTACGCGTGCTCACGAGCCCGCCTTGCGCCTGGGACTCGTCGCTCCCATCGCCGGTCTCCCCGCCGTCGGCTTCGACCTCGTCGTCGGCTTCGACTTCGTCGTCGAGGTCGGGGCCGTGCTCGCCGGGGAGGCGGTTGCGCGCTTCGTCGTGGTCGACTTCAGGGCCGTGGTCGCCCGCTTGGCGGGCGTCGCCTTCGCGGCGCCGCCCGCCCGCTTCGCCGGCCTCGTGGCGGCGGTGGTCGTGCGCTTCGTTGGCTGCTTCGAGGCGGTTGCGGCTCGATTCGTGGAGCCGGGACGCGCCGCGCCCCCTGACCGCATCGCCTCGCCCCGAGCAAGGATGGATCGCGCCGCGGCAACGTCCTCAGCTCTCGGGCCGTCCCCGACACCGGGCACCTCGAGGAGCGCGGGGACGCGGGCGAGGGCTGGGTGCCCGATGAACGCGGCGAGGCCGTCGCTGCCGATCGAGCCGTCGCCTGGGTTCTCGTGGCGATCGCGGTTCGAGCCGAACGGGACCTTCGAGTCGTTGAGGTGCAGGCAGCCGAGGCGCGTGAGCCCGAACCTGGCCTCGACCTCTTCGATGACCGCGTCAGCACCCGCGATGGTCGAGTAGTCCACCCCGCTCGCCCAGAGATGCTGCGTGTCGATGCACACGCCGACGCGCTCGTCGCGGCCCACCGCGTCGAGCACGCACTCGAGCTCCTCGAGGGTGCGCCCGACGGTCCCGCCTCCGCCGGCGGCGTTCTCGAGAAGGATCGGGCACGCCGGAAGGTCGTCCTCCTCGGGGTCGTCCGCCTGGTCGAGCGCGACCGAGAGTGCGGACGCGATCCGTGGGAGCGCGTCGTCCAGCCCGGTGCCGTGGTGACTGCCGACGTGCAGCACGAGTCCCGAGGCACCCATGCCTCGGGCCACGCTGAGATTCGCGACCAGGCACTCGAGGCTCTTTGCGAGAAGCGCGTCGTCGGTCCCTGCGAGATTGATCAGGTACGTCGCGTGGGCAAACGTCGCACGAACTGTCTCGTGCGCGCGCGCCGCGTCGCGATAGGCGGCGAGGACATCGGGAGCGTACTGAGTCGGCTTCCAGGCACGCGGCGACTGCGTGAAGATCTGGACCGCGTCGGCCCCGAGCTCGACGCCGCGATCGAGGCGCGCTGTGAGCGGGCCTCCGCCACGGACATGGGCTCCGATCAGCACGTCTGCAGGCTATCTGCGCTCGCTGCCGCGACCACAGACCGTGGGTCGAGCCGACACAAGGGGCCACCGCGGCAGCCTCGGTGAGTCGCCCTCGCGACGGGCGCTGCCAGACTTGCGCGATGACCGACGCCGATGTGGCCGCAGGTGAGGCTGCGTGCGGGGCGTGCCCGCGGCTCCAGTGGACGTCGCCGGCACCGAGGGACCGCATCGTGGCGACCCCTCGGTTCGTCGTCGCGCACGCCTTCAACGCCAACCTCGAAGGCTGGCTCGTCGTGCTCCCCCGACGCCATGTCCTGTCGATCGACCAGTTCGACGACGCGGAGGCACGCGAGCTCGGGCCGCTGCTCCGCGCCGTCACCGCCGCGCTGCGGGCGGCGACCGGATGCGAGAAGACCTACGTCCTGTTGCTCGCGGAGTCGGCGGGGTTCCAGCACGTCCACTTCCACGTCGTGCCACGTCGCGCGGACCTCCCCGATGCCTACCGCGGGCCGAGGATCTTCGGGCTGCTCGGCAATCCCGAGCTTGCGGTCGTCGCTGCGGATCGGATGGACGAGCTCTCGATCGAGGTGCGACGCCATCTCGCCGAGGCGGGCATCACCGGCGAGACATGAGGGCTCAGTCGCGGGCCTCGCGTGCCGGCGCGTCCTCGGCCCGCTTCGCATCCAGCGTCGCGGCCGGCCGCTCGACGAGCTCGAGCAGCAGCGCGAGGGCGTAGGAGAAGAAGGCGAAGATCGCAGCGGAGATCGCGGTCGAGCCCAGCCCGACGCAGGTCGCGACGACGACGGCCCAGCCAGCGCGCGGGAACGTGGCGAGGTGCGCGTCGACCAGAACCGTCACGGCGACGCCAAGGATGATGGCGACCGTCGTGAGGATCGAGAAGAACTGCGCGAGGAACCGAGGCGTCGCCCGCGCGTCAGGCGCTGGGATCAGGCCCACGTTCGGCGGCGGCGAGCGCCTCCCGACCACCAGGACCACCTCGGTGTCGGGATCCCGGGCATCCCCGAACGTCCGTAGCCGATCAGGTGCGATCCGCACGGTCTTCCCACAGCAGGGACACTCCTGAGATCTGATCCCGAGCGCGACGAACGAGTGCCGGCAGTTTCTGCACTCGATCGCGTGCAGCCAGCGATGGCACTGCGGGCAATTGGCCGACTGGAGTCCCTCGTCGAGTGTGACGTATGCCTCACAGCTCGGACACAGGATGCGCAGGTGCACGGTGGGCAAGTTGTAGCACTCAGCGGGATTTTGAGGGCGTGCCATGCCTCAGCGGCCGCGCGTGTCGGTCGGTCTGCTACGCCCCCGGGTGGTCAGCGGGGCAGAACTGGTCACCGGACGTGATGACCGTCGCACGCTGCCAGCCGTTCACCCACCAGCCCGAGCGCGGCGAGGCGAGGTGCCAGGTCATCATCGCGTCGGCCGCGATCGCCGCGGC
>PLCI01000161.1 GCA_003135595.1 Acidimicrobiaceae bacterium
AGGTACGTGATCGAGAAGCCGAACAGCCTCATCGACCTGCGCGGCGTGGGATCGCGGAGGAGTGCGATCGCGTACCAGAGGAATGCGCCGCCGAGCACGGCGGCGACACCCACGTAGGCGAGATTCAGGTGCGCGGCGGGCGCCAGCGCCACAGAGAGCGCCCACACTGCCAGGACGTACGCGATGATCCGGCGGGTGACTGTCGTGAGGCTCGCGACGGACGGCAGCATCGGGACGTTCGCGTTCGAGTAGTCCTCCTTGTAGCGAACCGCCAGCGCCCAGAAGTGGGGCGGGGTCCACAAAAAGATGATCCCGAACAGCAGGAACGGCGCAAGGTTCAGGTGCCCCGTGACCGCGCTCCAGCCGACCAGCACGGGCACGGCACCCGCGGCCCCCCCGATGACGATGTTCTGCGACGATGTGCGCTTCAGCCACATCGTGTAGACGCCCAGGTAGAACGCCGTCGCGGCGAGCGCGAGCACGGCTGCGAGGTGGTTCACCGTCGTCCAGAGCACGACGAACGCCCCCACCTCGAGCGTCACGGCAAAGACCGTGGCGCTGAGCGGGCTGATCGCACCGGTCACGAGCGGGCGATTCTTGGTCCGCTCCATCAGCGCGTCGATGTCGCGGTCGTACACCATGTTCATCGCGTTGGCGCCGCCGGCGGCGAGAGCGCCACCGACGACTGTGAGCGCCATCAGGCGAAAGGACGGCACCCGGTGCGCGGCGACGAACATGGTGGGGACGGTCGTGATGAGCAGGAGCTCGATGATTCGGGGCTTGGTGAGCGCGACGTAGCTGCCGGCTCGCGCGAGCAAGCCAGTATGGATCTGGGCGGTGTCTGTCCTCTCCACCCCAGAGTCCGCAACCACGAGAGAGACGCTAGCCGTCGTGAAATTCCAATGCGATGACCGGCCGCGCCCTCAGGTCTCGGTCGAGTCCCTGTGCAACTCCCACTCCGGCGGGCGCTGCTTTCTCGCTTCGTACATCTTGGGATCCTCGTGGATGAGGTGCCACCACCCCCACGCGCCCAGCCCGGCAAGGACCGGCCACTCGAACGAGTAGAACCAGCTCAACCCATTGCCCGCGAGCGCGCGGGTGACCTGCCACCAGCCCGCGACGAGGCACCCCGAGGCGAGCACGACGAACTCGGCGTGCAGCACGATCGCGCGGCGCGTGAGCCACCGCTTGCGCACGAAGCGAGCGTAGGTGTCCGGCAGCCGCGAAGCGAGCCCGGCTGCGGGCCGCGGCGCGTCCGCCGGGCGCGCGGCTCGCGGCTGAGGCAGGGCCGATTCAGGGACCTTACGTAGACTGCGGTCGATGCGTGAGGGAGTTGCGGACAAGCGTGTCCGCGGCGGCGGCATTCGCGTCGCCCTCGGCGTCCTCGGGGTGCTGCTCACCACGGTGCTCGTGCTCACGGGCGTGCTCTCACTGCTCGGTGGCGCCGCGGGTCAGCCCCGCAACCGCCTCATTGGCACCAAGATCTCGGCCTTCGCGGTCCTCCCGGGCGTGAACAGGGGAGCCGTGCGCGCCCCATGGCTGAGCCATCACCCGGCGGTCCTCCTGTTCTTCGCGGACTGGTGCGTCCCTTGCCATGCCGAGCTCCCGATGCTCGCGAGGTCACTAGGACTCGGCCGGCTTGGCCGGACCGTCGTGGTGGGGATCGATGGTGATCACAGCCCGTCGGTGGCGCTCGCCTTCGTCACCTCGAGCGGCGCCCGATTCGCCGTTGCCCAGGACGCGGACCAGTCGGTCGCCGCAACCCTCGTGCCGGCGTTTCCCGCCGCCGTCTTCGTCACGTCAGCCGGAATCATCGCTGCGGTGCACTACGGCGTCATCTCGGCCGCGGAGCTGCGTGCCACTGCGGCGAGGCTTCGATAGCGGACCCGGGATCGCGACCTCAGTGCAGCAGGACCGGCCAGTGGTCGCGTTGATCTCCCCTCCGGCTCACGTGCAGCGCGCGCCGAACGGCGTTGATCGCGGGCAGATTGCTAGCGTCGTTCAGCAATGCAGCTCGTGGCCGATCACGACGATCCCACTGCTTCCATCGCCCAGCTCTACAGCGAGCTGACCGGCTACCTCGACGAAGCGTGGGGCAGGGCGCACCAGCGATGGGTCTTCGGTGAGATCCAGAAGTTCGCCGATCATCGCTCGGGGCACTGCTACCTCGACCTGGTCGATCCGACGGCAACTGGGCGCGACGCCCCGACGCTGAAGGCGAAGTGCTGGCGCACCACGTGGGCCCCCATCAGGCTGGCCGTGGCAAGAGCAGGTCTGGCGCTCACAGAGGGCGTCGTCGTACGCGTCAAGGGCTACGTCGATCTGTATGCGCCGCGCGGCGAGCTCAGCTTCATCGTGACCGCGCTCGACATCGAGGCCCTGCGGATCTCGGTCCTCGGCGAGCACGCACGCCGACGCGAGGAGCTGATCCGTCGCCTCGTCGCAGAGGAGCTCTTCGAGGCAAACCGGGCGCGCGCCCTTGGCGCCGTGCCGCTGCACGTCGGTCTCGTGGCATCGAAGAAGACCGAGGGTTGCAGCGACTTCCTCGGGGTGCTCGAGGCATCGGGCTTCGGGTTCCGCGTGTCCCTGGTCCACGCGTCGGTGCAGGGGGCTCGCGCCGCCACGGAGATCGCACGGGCGATCCGGTCGCTGGGGCAGCGCGACTGTGACGTGATCTGCGTCGTGCGAGGTGGCGGCTCCCAGGGGGACCTCGGCGCCTTCGATGACGAGCTTGTCGCGCGCGCCATCGCGACGAGCGCCGTGCCGGTCTTCACCGGCATCGGGCACACGGGCGACGTGTCGGTGGCTGACCTGGTCGCGAACCAGACGTTTCGCACGCCCACCGCCTGTGGTGAGGCTGTCGGGGCGGTCGTGCGGGAGTGGTACGCCGGGCACGTCGCGGCCCCCGCGCGTCGCATCGGCGCCGCGGCGTCCGACGTGCTCGACGAGCTGGACGCGACGGTCGACCAGTCACGCCGTCACCTCGTCGTCGTGGGACGCCACCAGATTGGTCGCGCGGGCCAGCTCCGCGCTGCGGCGGCCGCGACCGTGGCGCGGCGCGTGCCCCAGGCGCTCGGTCGGGCGAGCTCGTCGGTCGCCTCGACGACTCGGCGACTCGGGCCGCTGGCCCTGCGCCACGCGGGCATGGCGCGGGACGGACTCGACGCGCGCCGAGCGCTCCTCGCCGCCTACGACCCGGCCCGGCTCCTGGCTCGGGGATGGTCGATCACCACCGACGAGTCGGGCCGCGCCGTGCGCTCCGTCGAGGGACTTCGCCCCGGAGTCGTGCTCGCGACGAGGCTCGCAGACGGCGTGGCACGATCAACGGTCACCGACGTCGTGGCGGCGACGGCTGAGGAGGTGCCGTGAGTGACGTGACCAAGCTGACGTGGGAGGAGGCGAGCCGAGAGCTCGACGACATCGTCGCGTTCCTCGAGTCCTCCGAGGTCGACGTGGACCGTCTCGTCGAGCAGCTCCAGCGAGCCGCCGCGCTGGTCGAGGAGCTCGACCGGCGCCTTGTGGCGACGAGGACCCAGGTCGACGAGCTGCTGCCGCGACTCGAGCGTGCCGCCGAACGCGTGGACCCTGAGACCGGCGAGCTGTTCGAGACCTGATGGCGCGTCTCTACTTCCGCCAGTGGCTCTCGGGCAGCGCATTCGCGACGGACGACCCCGTCGCGAGTCAGATGGTCAACTACGCCTACGCGATCGGCGACGCCGACACCGGTGACGCCGTGCTCGTCGACCCTGCCTACGACGTCTCGGGGCTGCTCGGGCTGCTGGGCGGTGACGACATGCGCTGCGTCGGGGTCGTCGCCACGCACTACCACGCCGACCACGTCGGCGGCTCGCTCGCCGGCTATCGGATCGAGGGCATCGCGTCGATGCTCGAGCTGCTCGACGTGCCCATACACGTCCAGGCCGACGAAGCACCGTGGATAACGCGCACGACCGGCGTCGACGCCGAGCTCGTCAGACACGGCGCCGGTGACACGGTGGCAGTGGGCGGGGTCTCGATCGAGCTCCTGCACACGCCCGGCCACACGCCGGGGAGCCAGTGCCTGCTCGTGGAGGGCCACCTCGTGACCGGCGACACCCTCTTCCTCGACGGCTGCGGACGAACGGACCTGCCAGGATCGGACCCCGCCGCGATGTACGAGACCCTCACGAGGGGGCTGACGGCGATCCCCGACGACACCATCGTGTGCCCAGGGCACCACTATTCCGCCGAGCCGTCGCTGACGATGCGCGAGGTGCGCGCGCGCAACGCGGTCCTCGNNGTGCGGGACCACTCGACCTCGACGGCAGCGTCCTGATCGCCGGGGCGGGCTTGGGGGGGCTTCGCAGCGCCGAGGCGCTGCGCGCCGGCGGCTTTCGGGGCTCGATCACGATGCTCGGCGCCGAGCCCCACCTTCCCTACGACCGACCGCCCCTCACCAAGCAGCTCTTGGCCGGGGCCTGGGACGAGGCACGCATCCAGCTCGCGAGCGCGGCGTCGCTCGACGAGCGGGGCATCCGGCTCGAGCTCGGTGTTCCCGCCACCTCGTTCGACGCGGCCACGCGCACCGTCGTGCTCGAAGACGGCCGCTCCTGGCACGCCGACGCGGTCGTGCTCGCGACCGGCGCGGAGCCGCGGTGGCTCCCCGGGACCGAGGGCGCGGCGGGCGTCCACGTCGTGCGGACGATCGCACAGAGCATCGCGCTGCGCGACGCGCTGGACGCGCTCGGCGGCTCGGGCCGCGTCGTGGTCATCGGCGGGGGCTTCATCGGCTCGGAGGTCGGCTCGACTGCCGCCGCCAAGGGGCTCGCGGTGACCATCCTCGAGGCGCTCGAGGTGCCGCTTGGCCCCGTCGTCGGCGACCTGGTCGGTGGCTGGATCACCGAGCTGCACCGAGCGTCCGGCATCGAGGTGCGCACCGGCGTGAGCGTCGCGCACGTCCACGCGCGCGGCCCTGGCGCCTTGCCTGCAGTGCAGCTCGCGTCGGGGGAGCGCATCGAGGCTGACGTAATCGTGATCGGGATCGGCGTGCAGCCCGCGACCGCGTGGCTCGCGGACTCCGGGCTCTCGATCGACGACGGCGTCGTGACGGACGAGGCGCTCTTCGCCGCCGACTCGGTCGCGGCGGTCGGCGACCTCGCTCGATTCCGGTGGCACCACGCCGTCGGGACCGACGACGTCCGCATCGAGCACTGGGAGGTCACCGCGCAGCTCGCCAGCCACGCCGCGGCGTCGCTCCTCGCAGGGAGACGCTCGGCCAGCGCCGTCTCGCTCGTGCCGTACTTCTGGAGCGACCAGCACGGCCGCAAGATCCAGATGCTCGGTCGGCCCGCCGCATCCGACGAGACGCTGCACGTGGCAGGCAGCGTCGAGGAGGCGAAGTTCGTCGTCGTCTACCACCGAGGCGGGCGCGTGACCGGCGTGCTCGGCGTCGCGAGCCCTCGCCAGGTCATGCTGTGCCGACCGCACGTGGAGTCCGGCGCGCCCATCGCCGACGCCGCATCGCTCTTCGCCTAGAACGACACCCCGGACAGCCCGGGGATCGTGCGGAGCGCCTGGCCCTTCGCACGAAGCCACTCCTCTCGAGCGGTCTCGCGGGCGTCCTCGCCGATTCGGGGCTCGACCGTGCGCGAAGGTCGCCACGTCGCGGCCAGCGCGGCCTCGTCGTCGAGGTTGCCGATCCCGAGGTGCGCGAGCAGTCCCGCGCCTCTCGTGGTCGCTTCGAGCACCGGTGCGACCTCCACGGGTCGGCCCGTGGCGTCGGCGAGGAACTGGACGAACGACGCGTTGGCGGTCATCCCGCCGTCGACGCGCAGCGCGGGCAGCACGACGTCGCCGTCGTGCTCGGCCGCTTCGACGAGGTCCCGGCCGCGCTGGGCGATGCCCTCGAGGACCGCGCGGACCAGGTGCGCGCGCCCGGCGCCCCGCGTCAGGCCGAAGAAGCCGCCGCGTGCCCCGAAGTCCCAGTCCGGCGTGCCCACGCCGAGCAGAGCGGGCACGAAGCGAACGCCCGCGCTGTCTGCGACCGAGGCTGCCAGGGCATCGGTGTCGGCGGCGACGTCGATGAGCCCGAGCTCGTCGCGCAGCCACTCCACGCAGGTGCCGGCGGTGAGCAGGACGGCCTCGAGCCCCCAGGTGGCCACGCCGGCGCGCTGCCGGGCAACGATCGGGAAGCAGCCGCTGGCTCCCTGACGGCCGAACGTGGGGCGCGCGGCGAGGACGAGGTCGAGCATGCCACCGGTCCCGAAGGTGAGCTTCGCCTGGCCCGGGGCCACGCAGCCCTGCCCCGCGAGCGACGCCTGCTGGTCGCCGACGATCGCGGCGATGCGGGGTGCCCCGCTCAGGGCGGTGGCCTCGCCCACGACACCGCAGCTGTCCACGATCCGCGGCAGCAGCGAGGCATCGAGCCCGAGCGCCTCGACCACGCGCGCGTCCCATGACGACGCCTGATCGGTGACGAGTCCGGTGACGCCCGCGTTGGTCGCGTCGGTGACGTGGAGCTCGCCGTCCGAGAGGGCGCGGACGATCCAGCTGTCGACCGTGCCGAATCGAAGCGAGCGGGCGGCACGGAGGTCTGCGTCGGCGTGCTCGACGAGCCAGCGCAGCTTTGTGGCTGACGCGTTCGGCGCGAGTCGGATGCCGTCGGCTTGGAGCGTCAGGCAGTCGAGCACCGTGCGCAGGTCCTGCCACCCGATGCCAGGCCCGACGGCGCGCCCGGTCGGCTCGTCCCACAGGACGGTCGTGGCCCGCTGGTTCGTGACCCCGACGGCGTCGACGGGGCCGACCGCCGCCAGGACCTCGCGCGCGGTGTCGAGCGCGGCATCCGCGAGCGCTGCGGCGTCGACCTCGACGATCCCCGCCGCGGGGGTCGAGGGCAGCACCTGGCGCTGCCGCGTCTCGGACACCGTCCCGTCGGTGGTGACCAGGCTCGAGCGCACCGAGCTCGTTCCGACGTCGACAACGAGGACGCCGGCGCTCATGAGGCGTCCGTCGGGGGCGCGTGCAGCCCGAGCACCGAGGGATTGGCGATCCAACGCGGGTCGAGGACGCCCTTGATCGACGCGAGCACGTCCACGCCGTGCCCCAGCGCGTCGCGCAGGTACCCAGCCCTGTTGCGGCCCACGCCGTGGTGGTGGCTGAGCGAGGCGCCCGCGTGGAGCGCCGCGGCGGTCGCGTGGTCCCAGACCTCGCGGTAGTAGGCGTCCGCGTCATCGGGGCGACCGGCGAAGGTGAAGTAGAGGCACGCGCCGTCGAGGTA
>PLCI01000092.1:0-420 GCA_003135595.1 Acidimicrobiaceae bacterium
CGCTGCACCCGGCTCTCGTGCTGATGGACATCAACATGCCCGAGATGAACGGCGTCGAGGCAACGCGCCAGATCGCCGCTGCGCACCCCGAGACCGTCGTGTTCCTGTGCTCCACGTACGACGCCTCGGACCTGCCCGCCGACGCCCAGACGAGCGGCGCGCGCGCGTACGTGCACAAGGAGCACCTGAGCGCGAGCGAGCTCACCGAGCTGTGGGCCACACGTGACTCCGGCGCCTTCGTCACCCGCTGACCGGTAGTCGAGGTCATCCGATCGGGACGGTGCCTTTGATGGCGGTCCCGTGCGAGGGCTCGGACTCCCACCGGACTGTGCCGCCGATGGCACCGAGCCGGTCCGACATGTTGACGAAGCCGTGTCCCCGCCGTGCGAGGCGGACGTCGAAGCCGGGCCCGTCGTCGAC
>PLCI01000092.1:443-3175 GCA_003135595.1 Acidimicrobiaceae bacterium
CGATCCCGTCGGTCACGAGCTCGACGTCGAGCGGACTGCGGTTGACGACGGCGCGCAGCGCGTCGCCGAGCCCGCTGTCGACTAGCAGCGGCGGGTAGATCCCGTGCGCGAGCTCGCGGAGCTCTCGGATCGTGTCCTGGACCGCCGTGCCGAGCTCGGTGAGCATCTCGGCGGCCCCCTCGGGGTCCTCCAGCACGACGTCGCGGGCGAGTCGGAGGTTGACTGCCAGCGCGACGAGGTGCTGCTGGGCGCCGTCGTGGAGGTCGCGCTCGACGCGCCGGCGCTCGGCATCGCCGCTCGCGACAATTCGCGCGCGCGACGCACGGAGCTCATCGGCCTGGCGGCGCAGCTCGTCGAGCGACGTCTGCAGCGCCGTGTCGAGCTGGGCGTTGTGGAACGCGAGGCCGACCTGGCGGGCGAGCTCGGTCAGGACACGGTCGTCCTCTTCGGAGAACGAGTTGGCACCTGGCGCACGCTCGACCACGATGATCCCGAGGAGCTCGCCGGCGTGGCTGATCGGCGTGACGCGGAGCTGTCCGCCGGCGCGACCCTCGACGAGGGCCGGCAGCCACACCGACGCCCACGCGTTGCCCGAGACGCCCGCTGCGGTGATGACCGGACGCTCGCGTCCCGAGACGACGAGAGTCCGCGCACCGACGTCGGGCACCGACACGGCGAGCTCGAGGACCTCCCCGGTGCCCGTGAAGACCTCCGCGCTCGCCAGCCCGAGCGTCTTTCGCAGCGACTCGGCCAGCTGGAGCAGCAGCTCGTCCATCGGGATCGCTCGAGTCAGTCGCGAGCCGAAGGACCGCACGACCTCGTCGGGCGCCTCGGTGGCGCCGTACACGAACCCGGTCGCCGACCGCAGGATCCGATCGCGCGCCGGCACGTAGCCCACCGCGACAATCGCCGCGGCGAGGATCGACAGACCGAGCACCTCGCGGTCCGTGGAGGTCGTCGGGCGCGAGCCAAGGCCGAGCACAACGATGAGGTAGACGGCCGAGACGACGGCGGAGAAGCCGAGCACCGACAGCGAGAAGACGAAGACCCGCCCCGCGCGCGACCGCAGCGCCTGGGCCTGGGCCGCCACCAGACCAAGCGGCACGAACGCCGACCCGGCGACCGCGATCGCGAGGACCTGGACGGGCCAGCGGACGAGCAGGTTGAGCGTGCCCGCCACCAGGGCGACCTCGCAGGCGAGGACACCGCCGACGCCGAGCCACTGCATGCGCTCGCGCGACGTCCCCGTGCACTTCTGGTACCGGGCGGTCGCGGCGGGCACGGCCGTCGCCAGCGCCGCCGCCCACGCCACTGCAATCGCCGCCGCTGCGGGCGTCGTCGAGCTGGTCGCGAGGACGATGCCGATGCCGAGTGCGACGACGTACCACGCCGCCGCACCAACCTTTCGCGGCGTCGTCGCGAGCTCGCCGTCGGGCAACGCGAGGAAGAGGTGGATCGTGACCGCCGCGGCGAGCGCGACGAGCACCGTCGCGATCGCGCGCGACGTCGACGTCGAGCCGCCGGACGCCGACGTGCCCAGCTCGGTCGCGACCGTTGCCCCGGCCGCGACGAGCGCGCCGGCTCCGACCAGCGCGCCGAGCTTCGTGAGGCCCGCCGCGAACGCCGCCGCGCCGGCGACGGCGCACGTGACGAGCACGGCCGCGACGACCTCGTGGAGCACGGAGCGATAGGAGGCCGGCGCCGATGCCAGACCGGCGACGACGAGTGCGGTCGATCCAGCCGCTGCGAGGGCCGCGACCGCGGCGCGGGTCGCGCGTCGTTCGCCAGGGCCTGCGTTCTGCGCCGTGTCGACGCCAGCGTGTGCGGCCACCGGGGCAGATGTGCTCAGAGCGATCCGATCGCCGTCACGTCCGCACCGGCTGCGGCCACGTCCTCGTCGCCGGCAAGGATCCGCCCGTCGCGCATCCGTACGACGATCTGCGCGGCGGCGGCGACGTCGGGTGCGTGCGTGACGAGGATGATCGTCTGGCCACCGGTGTGCAGGCGGCTCAGCAGCTCGATGACCTCTTGGCCCCCGGCGGAGTCGAGCGCGCCGGTCGGCTCGTCGGCCAGGAGCAGCGTCGGCTCGTTGGCGAGCGCGCGAGCGATGGCGAGACGCTGTCGCTGCCCACCAGACAGGACGCCAGGCATCGCCGCGACCTTGTCGCCGATGCCGAGAAGGTCCAGCAGGTCACGCGCGCGCGTCTCGGCCACCCGACGGCGCTTGCCGGCGATGATCGCTGGCAGTGCGACGTTCTCGAGCACCGTCATGCCCTCCAACAGGTTGAAGAACTGGAACACGATCCCGATGTGCTGGCGGCGCATCCTCGCGAGCTCGTCCTCGCTGCGTCCAGTGACCTGCTCGCCGGCGACGGTGATCGACCCCTCGTCGGGGACGTCGAGCCCCGCGATGAGATTGAGGAGGGTCGACTTGCCGCAGCCCGACGGGCCCATGAGCGCGACGAAGGAGCCCGCTGCGACAGTCAGGTTCACCCCGCGCAGCGCGCGGACCGGTGCGTTCTCGGCCTCGAAGGTCTTGCGCACGCCTTGGACCACAAGTGCGTCGGGCGCGGGACTGGCCGCTGGGGTACTGGTCGGTGCGGTGCTGGTCATGACTCTCCTCCGGGATTGTGTGATGAGCCTGGTCCTGGGACGAGGGACGCGTCTCGATCCGCCGTGCCGATCGCCGCGACCATGAAGGCCACGACGGGCGTCTCGCGACCCTTCACGAT
>PLCI01000020.1:0-1830 GCA_003135595.1 Acidimicrobiaceae bacterium
AGGGCCGCCTTTGCCTTCTCGGCATCGTCCTTCGACGCGCGCTCGAGCACCGGCTTGGGTGCCCCGTCAACCAGGTCCTTGGCCTCTTTCAGCCCGAGGCTGGTGAGGGAGCGGACCTCCTTGATCACCTGGATCTTCTTGTCCCCTGCGGCCGTGAGGATGACGTCGAACTCGCTCTTCGCCTCCTCTTCGGCGCCGCCGCCGTCGCCAGCCGAGGCCGCGGGGGCGGCGACGGCGGCTGGAGCGGCCGCGGTCACGCCGAAGCGCTCCTCGAACTCCTTCAGCAGCTCGCTGAGGTCCAAGACGGACAGCTCAGCAATACCGTCGAGGATCTGGTCTCTTGTCAGTGTTCCAGCCATTTGGGTGGCCTTCCTTTCTTGCTCGATCGGGTCGAATGCCTAGGACGCCGGCGTCTCGGCGCCGTCGTCGGTGGATGACGGGGCCGCGTCGGCGTCGGGCGTCGCCTCGGCCTCGTCGCTCACAGCGGCTGGGACAGGCTCGGGCGCCGCATCGGTTGCGGCCTCGGCGGGCGCCTCGACGTCGGTGTCGGCGGGCGCCTCGACGACAGCCTCGGCAGGGGCGGCCGCGCTGTCCGATGCCTCGCTCGGCGTCTCGTCCTCGGTCGTGGCGGCTTCCGCGTCGCCCGAGATGCGGGTCCCGCCCTTTTCCTCCAGCAACGCCGCGAGCCCGTAGGCGAGGTTCTGCGGCAGGGCCTTGAAGAGCCCGGCCATCGTGCGCATCGGCGCGGCCAGCGCGCCGGCGAACATCGAGAGCAGCACGTCACGGCTGGGGAGCTCGGCGAGCGCGCCCAGGGCGGCCGCGTCGAGGAGCACCCCGTCGAGGACGCCGCCCCTAATGACGAGCGCGGGCGCGCCCCTCGAGAAGTCCCGCAGGGCCTTGGCGACGGCGCTCACGTCCCCGTGCACGAAGGCGATCGCGGTGGGACCCTCGAGCAGCTCGACCAGCCCGGCGTGGTCGCTGCCCTCGATCGCCCGGCGCATGAGCGTGTTCTTGAAGACCTTGTAGTCCCCGCCGACGGAGCGCAGCGCGCGCCGCAACGCGGCCATCTCGGCCACCGTCAAGCCCCGGTACTCGGTCACGAGCGTCGCGCTCGACGCGTCCAGCCGCGTGCGAACCTCGTCGACGACCAGCGTCTTGGCGTCCCTGTTCGCGCTCATCAGTCCTCCGCCGGGATGCCTGCCCGCACAGGGCCGAAGGCGTCCGGCGGGGGCGGAGCCCCAGCCACCTCGTCAGGCGGGCCACAAGGCCCTTTGAGCGGCGAACCGCACCGGATGTCTTCGGCGTCGTTAGGTGATTCGTCGCGACCGGGGTCGCGAACCGGTGGAACCTACTACAGGGCGGTGGACCCGAACAAGGTCAGGACGCAGGCTCGAGCGCGTCGTCGACCTCGCGGGCGTGCATCGGGTCGATCTTCACGCCCGGGCCCATCGTCGGGGCGACCGTCACCGAGAGCAGGTAGCGGCCCTTCGACGAGGAGGGCTTCACCCTCGACAGCTCCTCGATGACGGCGTGCACGTTTCGAATGAGGTCTGCACGGTCGAAGGAGGCCTTGCCCACGCGGACGTGCACGTTGCCGACCTTGTCGGTGCGGTACTCGACGCGGCCCGCCTTGAACTCCCCGACCGCCCGGCCGACCTCGGTGGTCACGGTGCCGGTCTTCGGGTTGGGCATGAGCCCTCGTGGCCCGAGCACACGGCCGAGCGCGCCCACCTGGCCCATGAGGTCCGGGGTCGCGATCGCCACGTCGAAGTCGAGGAACCCGCCGCGCACCTTGGCCACGAGGTCGTCGGCGCCGACCTCGTCGGCGCC
>PLCI01000020.1:1941-3722 GCA_003135595.1 Acidimicrobiaceae bacterium
CGACGGCCTGCTCGTAGCGCTTCGAGTGCTTCATCGTCGTCTCCTACCCCGCCACCGCGATGCCCATGGAGCGCGCCGTGCCCGCTACCTGGAGCTTCGCCATCTCGAGGTCATCGGTGTTGAGGTCCACGAGCTTCACCTTGGCGATCTCGGCGACCTGCTCCTGGGTCACCTGGGCGACGGTCTCGCGGCCCGCGAGGCTCGCGCCCTTTTCCACGCCCGCGGCCTGGCGGAGCAGCACCGGCGTCGGGGGCGTCTTGAGCACGAACGTGAACGTGCGGTCCTCGAAGATCGTGATCTCGACAGGGATGACCGAGCCGCGCATGGACTCGGTCGCCGCGTTGTACTGCTTGCAGAACTCCATCGTCTGAATGCCGTGCGGCCCGAGGGCCGTGCCGACGGGCGGCGCCGGCGTCGCTCCGCCGGCGTCCAGCTGGATCTTGACGATCGCCATGACCTTCTTTGGGGGCATCTTCGTGTCGTCTCTCTTCTAGAGCTTCGCGACTTGGCTGAACTCGAGCTCGACGGGCGTCTCGCGCCCGAAGATGTCGACGAGGACCTTGACCTTGAGCTGGTCCTCGTTGATCTCGGCGATGTGCCCCGGGAAGTCCGCGAACGGGCCCTCCTTGATCCGGACGGTCTCGTTGAGCTCGAACTCGTGGGACGGGCGGCTGCGCTTCGCCGGGGCGTCGACGCCCTCCACCTTGACGTGCAGGATCGACTCGACCTCGCGGCGGCTGAGGGGCGTGGGCTTGGACGCCGAGCCGACGAACCCCGTCACGCCCGGCGAGCTGCGGATCGCGAACCAGACGTCGTCCGAGGGGGTGCAGCGCACGAGGAGGTACCCCGGGAAGACCTTCTTCGAGACCGTGACCTTCTTGCCGTTCTTGAACTCGACGACGTCTTCCATGGGGACCACGATCTCGTGGATCCGGTCGGCGAGCTCGCGCGCCTTCACGATGTTCTCGAGGTTGCCCTTCACCTTGTTCTCATAGCCCGAGTAGGTGTGCACCACGTACCAGCGTCCGGGCCGGTCGAACGGGCTCTCGGGCTTCTCCTCGGGCTCGTCTTCGTCCTCGTCGCTTGCCTGGGCGTCGCCGGAGGCGTCGAGGACCTCGATCGCGACGTCGGCCAGCGCGTGCGACTCGGCACCGACGAGCACCTCGTGGGGCGTGGCCTCGGCCGCGGGCACCTCGCCCGCGTCGGTCGCCTGACCGTCCTCGAGTTCGTCGCTCATCATGTCTGAAACAGCCACAGGACCGCCTTGGAGAACGAGTAGTTGAGTCCGAAGATGAGGCCGATCATGATCAGCAGCACCGTGCCCACGATCGAGGTGTAGTTGCCCACCTCGATCCGCGTGGGCCACGCCACCTGGCGCATCTCTTCTCGGACCTCGTGGAAGTACTGGCGGATGCTTGTCCGCTTGTCGCGCTGGCGGCGCTGGGCGACCTGCTGGGCGGTCTCGCGTCGGGGTGCGGCCGTGCCATCCGGGCCCACCTGCCCCTGGCGCTGCATCTGTCGCTTGGTCTCGCGGTTCACGTACGGCTCCGAATTCTGCGTTTCTGTCGAGCAGGGCAGGAGGGACTTGAACCCCCAACCACCGGTTTTGGAGACCGGTGCTCTACCAGTTGAGCTACTGCCCTTCGCCCCGCTCCCAAGCGCATGCTCAACGGGCGAGGTGCGAGGCTAGCACCCCCGATGCAGCAGCCCTCCTAGCGGGTCTCCTTGTGCATCGTGTGGCGGCGGTCCCAGCGGCAGTACTTCTTCATCTCGATCCGCTC
>PLCI01000020.1:3752-6994 GCA_003135595.1 Acidimicrobiaceae bacterium
CCACCCAGTAGCGGCGGCGGGACTCGAACCCGCGACAACACGATTATGAGCCGTGTGCTCTGACCAACTGAGCTACGCCGCCGAGCCCTCTGTCAGGATTGAACTGACGACCCCCTCCTTACCATGGAGGTGCTCTACCACTGAGCTAAGAGGGCGGGACCGTCGGGTCGCCGGCCGACGAGCATAGTCCGAGCCGGCCCTTCAAAGCCCCGAGGGGTCGGTACGATCCCGCCGTGCGCACCCGGATCGTCGAGCCCGACGACGCCGAGGCGCTGCGGGCGATCTACAACGCCGAGGTGGCCGAGCCCTCGGTCACCTTCGACCTCGTCCCGCGGTCCTTGGAGGACCAGCGTCGCTGGATCGATCGGCACACGGGCGCGCACCTCGCCCTGGTCGCGGTGGACGGCGACGACGCCCTCGGGGCACCCGGCGCGAGGGGCGAGACCGTCGTCGGCTTCGCAAGCCTGAGCGCGTTCCGCGACCGTCCCGCGTACTCGACGTCGGTCGAGGACTCCGTCTACGTCCACCGCAGCGCGCGGGGCCGCGGCGTGGGCCGCCAACTCCTCGCCGAGCTGGTCGACGCCGCGCGCGACGCGGGGTTCCACGCGGTCATCGGCCGGATCGTCGGTCAGAACGAGACCTCGATCCGCATGCACGAGTCGTGCGGGTTCGAGCTTGTGGGCGTCGAGCGCGAGGTGGGCCGCAAGCACGGCCGCTGGCTCGACGTCGTCGAGATGCAGCGACTGCTCTAACTGGCCAGGTGGGTTCCCACGAGCTCGTGGGCGCCCTCGGGCTCGACCAGCTCGAGGTCCTGTCCGTAGGCGGTCCACCGCCCGAGTGGCGCGCCCAACAGCGCCCACAGCAAGAACAGCACGCAGCCCGTCTCGATCATGGGCGTGTGCACGATGGCATGGAGCAGCTGGTGGCCGCCGGGGAGCCCGAGGAACGGCGACACGACCGACAGCCCGATCAGCCAGGCGCGCAGCTTGCCCGCCGCGAGCGGCGCAAGCAGCAGGATCCCCCACGACAGGTACCANNCGGGTGACCGAGATCATCGACGAGGTCGATACGTCGTAGCCGACGAGGTGCGACACCTGGCTCAGCAGCATCCCGAGCCCGGTCGCCGGTGCCGCCCAGCTCGTGACCTTGCCCGGCGCGCCGAGGTCGAAGACCCACCCGAAGCCGAGGCCCGAGGCCCAGGTGAGCGCGCCGAACACCGCCCCGGACAGCAGCCCGGCGATCGTGAGTGGCCGGAGGCGGAGCCGCACACGCAGGTCTGGTCCCAGCCAGTTCCACGCGATATAGACGATCCCGATCGCCGCGGGCACCTTGATCGAGGCGGCGAGTGCGCAGACGACGATCCCCCACACTGGATGTCGCTTGGCGGCAAGCGCGAGCCCCGCGATCAGCAGCGCCATCATGATGCCGTCGTTGTGCGCCCCGCCGACGAGGGTGAGCACCACGAGGGGGTTCAGGAGGCACATCACGAACGCGTTGCCTGGGTCGTAGCCGAGCGCCTTGGCGAGCACCGGCATCGCCCAGGCGAGCAAGACGACCGCGAGGACCTCCAAGAGCCGCAGTCCCACCACGGTCGCGAGCTCGCTGTGACCCGTCAGGTTCACGATCCAGCTGTCGATCATGAGGAAGAGCGGGCCATAGGGTGCCGCCTGGTTGATCCAGGTGTGGTCGACGGGGGCAAACCAGGGCCCGCTGCCGAGCGTCTGGGGCCCGTAGATGTACGGGCTCAGGTGGCGCGTGACCATCTCGCCCTGCGCGGCGTAGCTATAGACGTCGTTGCTGAAGACCGGCGCGATGGCGAGCATCGGCACGGACCACAGCACCAGCATCCATCCGAGCTTCTTGACCGGGGCTCCTCGGTGCCGGTAGGTGATGGCTGCGAGCCGGATCCAGACGCGCATCAAGAGCACGAGCCCGCCGTAGACCAGCGTGATGCCGAGGAGCATGGTCGCGGTGTTTACGGGCGCGAACTCCGACACCGCGCGTGTCGGCACCCCGAAGAACCACGTGTGTGGCAGCTCTTGCTTGAAGGGCGAGTTGGAGAACGAGCTGCCCACGAAGATGGCGAGGAGCGCGAGGAATCCGAGCATCGCGGGGCGCCACAGGAAGTCCCAGCCTTCAAACGGCAGCGCCTGCACTCGCGGCTTCGACGATCGGATCACGGCGAAGGTGCGTTGCAGCACGCGAAGCGCGCGCTCGGAATGAAGCCCTAGGGCCAGGCCTCGAACGCTCGTGGTGGGGTCGGGAGCTTTCACGATTGGATGCTTATTCGGGGCACCTCCGCAGCGATTTGACTGTAACCGAGCGGTCGATCGCGAAGGCGCCTGACGAGAGCCCCGCAGGGCCGCTCGCCGGACGCGCCGATGAGTTGTCGTTCTGTGGTGGGCCGGGAGGGATTTGAACCCCCGTAGGCATTGCCGTCTGGTTTACAGCCAGATCCCATTGGCCACTCGGGCACCGACCCGGCGGGGATCCTAGTTGGGGCGACCCGGATCGAGATGGCCCCCCACGTCTACGATCCTCGCGTGCCGACGTTCGACATCGTCTCTGAGCTCGACCTCCAAGAGGTCCGCAACGCCGTCGACCAGGCCAACCGCGAGGCCACGACGCGATTCGACTTCAAGAACACCGACTCGCACGTCGAGTTCTCCGAGAAGGAGCTGGTCCTCACCTCGTCGACCGAGGACCGCCTGAAGGCGCTCTACCAGGTGCTCGAAGAGAAGCTCGTGCGTCGCGAGGTGTCGCTCAAGTCGCTCGACCCCCAGAAGATCGAAGAGGCGTCGAAGGGCAGCGCGCGCCAGCACGTGACGCTCAAGGCCGGCATCTCCCAAGAGGTTGGCAAGTCGATCAACAAGCTCATAAAGGAGCTCGGCTTGAAGGGCGTGTCCTCATCGATCCAGGGCGATCAGGTGCGCGTCAGCGGCAAGAAGCGCGATGACCTGCAGGACGTCATCGCCGCGTGCAGGCAGGCCGACCTCGGCGTGCCGCTGCAGTACGTGAACTTCAGAGACTGACCTCTTCGCCCTGCTAGGCGAGCTCCGCCTGCTCTTCGTGAACGAGGTGCTCTTCGACCTCTTCGAGCTCGTCGACCTTGAAGATCCTGTTGAACACGATCAGCTTCAGCACCCAGAAGATCCCGAAGCTGAGGAAGTTCGCCGCCAGCACGATCAGCGTCCCGAACAGCGTGTGATTCCAGTGGTGCGAGTTGACGACGTGGCGCGCCA
>PLCI01000020.1:7003-7846 GCA_003135595.1 Acidimicrobiaceae bacterium
GGGATCGTGGCCAGGCAGTTGGCCACGACGGTTGCCTCGACGACGCCCATCCACTTCGTGAGCCCGTAGAACAAGATGATCAGACCGTTCGACACGAGCGTCGAGATGATTGACACCGACGTGAAGCGAATCAGCTTCTTGCCCTGGTGGGTGCGCGACCACGCAAGCAAGTCCGTGACGCGAGAGCGCATCCGGACAGCCTACTGAGGGCGTTCGGCGGCGACGGGGGTGCTCAGCTCGCGCGATCGAGCGATCCGGCCCAGGTGGGTAGCCGACGGTTTCGGCATGCGCGCGAAGGTCTCCCGGTCGCACGCGACGATCCCGAAGGGCTGTGAGTACCCGAGGACCCACTCGAAGTTGTCCAGCAGGGTCCAGTAGAAGAAGCCCCGGACGTCGATCCCGTCGGCGATGCAGGCCGCGACGCCGTGCAGCGCCGCGTCGATGAACTCGATCCGCTCGCCGTCGTCGTTCACGGAGATGCCGGTCTCGGTCACGACGACGGGGAGGCCGGACACGGCCGCGGCACGGCGGACCGTGTGCTCGACCACCTCGGGNNCCGAACCGCAGGCGCGTGTAGCACTGCACGCCGATGAAGTCGTCGCCGCCGACGGCCCGCAGGTACGCGTCCTCCAGGTGCTCGAGCGCCTGTGCGTGCTGGGCCTCGCCGCCTTCGATCGCCTCCATCTCGGCCATCGACAGCGTGAGGCCGACCGGGTAGCGACCCGGGCCGGCTCGCAGCGCCGCGACCATCTCGCGGTGCGAGGCGCGCATCGCCTCGGAGACGACCTCGAAGCGCTTTCGGTCCCGCACCACGGGCGGGAACACGCCGAGCAGGTACCCCAT
>PLCI01000006.1:0-565 GCA_003135595.1 Acidimicrobiaceae bacterium
CCCTGGGCGTTGCGCAGGTCCTCGCCGCCGGTGCCCGAGCGCTGCTCGAACGCGGCGTCGACGCTCGCGGCGATCTCGGGGCTCTGGCGGTCGAGGGCCACCATGACCGCGCACGTGTGGCCGTTGAAGCCGGTCGCGTCGTCGTCATAGCCGATGTCGACGATCGTCTTCCTGGTGAGCTCGGGCACGTCGATGCGCGCGGTGGTCGTGATCTCGCCGGCGACGACGCACAAGCCCGTCGTGAGGAGCGTCTCGCACGCCACCCGGCCCTGTGGGTCCTCGGAGAGGACCGCGTCGAGCACCGCGTCAGAGATCTGGTCGGCGATCTTGTCGGGATGCCCCTCGGTNNAGACGTCGTGCCACACTATCCAAGAGCGCGTCGGCGACCGCCCGCTTGGACGTGAGCGCCACGTGCACCTCGGTGCCATCGGCGCCGAGGATGACCACCTCGTTCGTGTCGTGATCGAAGCCCACGCCGGGGCGCGAGACGTCATTGACGACGACGAAGTCACAGCCCTTGCGCGCGAGCTTCTCGCGAGCGCGCTCGACGGCGTCGGAGGTCTCC
>PLCI01000006.1:657-4882 GCA_003135595.1 Acidimicrobiaceae bacterium
GCATCTCGGCGGCGGTCTCCACGTCGTGGCGCGTCACGTGCGGCGTGCTCGCGGGATCGAGCGCAAGCGGCGAGGCGGTGACGAGCACGACGCTGGCGCCACGCCGTGCGGCGGCCTCGGCGATCGCGTGGCCCTGCCGACCAGACGACCGGTTCGTGAGGACGCGCACGGGGTCGATCGGCTCGCGCGTCCCGCCCGCGGTCACGAGCACGGTCCGCCCCGCGAGCGTGCGGTCCGGCGTGTCGAGGATGCCGAGGACCGCCGCGGTGATCCGCTCGGGGTCCGCCATGCGACCCGTGCCTTCGTCCCCGCCTGCGAGCCGCCCCGTCTCGGGCGGCACGATGATCACCCCGCGGGCCGCGAGGAGGGCGAGGTTGTCCGTGACGCTCGGGTGCTCCCACATCTCGGCGTGCATGGCGGGGCAGACGACGACGGTCGCCCGTGTCGCGAGCAGGGTGGCGGTGAGCAGGTCGTTCGCCATGCCCGACGCGTACCGGGCGATGAGGTCCGCGGTCGCGGGGGCGACGACGATCGCGTCGGCCCACTGGCCGAGCCGGGTGTGCGGGATCGGGTCGCCTTCGTCGCCGAACAGCGAGGTCTTGGCCGGCTGGGCCGCGAGCGCGCTGAACGTGAGCGGGGTGACGAACTGGGTCGCCGCCTCGGTGAGCACGGGCGCGACCTCACACCCCGCGTCGGTCAGGCGCCGGCAGACCTCGACGGCTTTGTAGGCGGCGATGCCGCCGGCGACCCCCAGCACGACATGGGGCGCCGCCGACACGCGGTCAGCCCGCGTCGGTGCCGCCAGGGAAGCCGAACGGGTCGGCGACCGCCTCCTCGTCGGGCAGGGCCTCGACGGTTGCCTCGGCGGCGAGCTCCTCGGGCGTCGGGCGGTGCCAGGTGGCCCGCTGCTCGGCGATCTCCTGGAAGGAGATCGACAGCGACTTGTTGGACACGGAGGTCACCTGGGGCGGCACGATCGCGCCGATGCCCTGACCGAGGCTGTTGTAGTACGAGTTGATCTGCCTCGCGCGCATCGCGCCGAGCGCCACGAGCGTGAACTTTGAGTCGACCTTGTCCAAGAGCTCCTCGATCGGGGGGTCCATCAAGGTGGGTCGCTGGATCGTCACGTCGCCTCGTCTCAATGTGCGCGGGACTCGCGCAGCCGACCAAGTATAGAGAGGAGCTGCGCGGTCGAAGTCTGAAGGTCCTCGTTCACCACCACGTGGTCCGCGACCTTGCGCCCTGCCTCGATCTCACCGCGTCCCCGCTCCACCCGGGCAGCGACGTGCGCCTCGGTGTCCCCGCGGCGCCGCAGCCGCTCCGTCTGGTGGGGCTCAGAGGGCGGCTCGATGAGCGCGATCACGGCCGTCGGGTCGCGATCGAGCACCTGGAGGGCGCCCTGGAGGTCGATCTCGAGCAGGATGTCGTACCCCTGGGGGGGCTGGGGCACCGGCGTGCCGTAGAGGTTGCCGAGGAACTCCGCCCACTCCAAGAACCCGTCCGCGGCGATTCTCGAGAGGAACCGCTCGCGGTCGACGAACTCATAGGCGTCCTCGGCCTCGCCGGGGCGTCGCGGGCGCGTCGTCCAGGATCGCGAGAGCCAGAGGCGCCCGTCGGCCTCGACCAGGTGCCGCGCGAGCGTCCCCTTCCCCGCCCCGCCGGGGCCAATCAGGATGAGGATCGTCGGCTCAGCGAACGACGGCACGGAGCAGGTCGGCGCGCTGGTGGGTCCCGAGCCCTTGGACCCGTCGGCTGTCGGCGATGCCGACGGCGTGCATCACGCGCTGGGCCTTCACCTTGCCCAGGGCGGGCAGCGACTCGACGAGCTCGATGGCGCGCATCCGTGCGATCGCCTCGTCGCGAGTCGACAGCGCGAGCGCGTCGGCGAGCGTCATGTGCCCGTCTTTCAGGGCGCGCTTCACTTCGGCTCGGCGTCGGCGGTTGGCGACGGCCTTCTCAAGCGCCAGGCGGCGCTGGTCGTCGGTGAGCGCCGGGGGGCTCCCCATGCGGGGAGGCTACCAACACCCTGGGACCTGCCTCACCGGAGCTCGCTCGCGAGCCGCGAGATCGTTGCTCGCACCGCGTCAGGGGACGGGCCCGCGCCGAGGATCGCCCGCGACACGTTGACGGCAACGACGCGGTGCGACATCGCACCAAGCAGCTCGCCGAGCTCGGCGGGGCCGCTGCCCTGCGCGCCGATGCCCGGCACGAGGACCGGACCATCGAAGGCCGACAGCCCGTCGGGCCGCCGCTGCGCGCCGACGACCGCGCCAAGGCAGCGCGGCGGTGCCCCGGCTCCCCCGAGGCGCTCGTCGGCCACGCCGAGCGCGCGCAGGAGCTCGGACTCCACGGTCACGCCCGACGCCTGGCGCGCGGTCTGCAGGTCGCGTCCCTCGTCGTTCGAGCTCGCCGCGACCGCGAACACCCCACGCCCCGAGGCGTGCGCCAGCTCGAAGACCGGCGTCATCGCGTCGATGCCGAGGTAGCACGAGACCGTCAGCGCGTCGACGGCGAGCGGGCTGTGATCGGACAGCCACGCGTCGGCGTAGCCCTCGTTCGTGGAGCGGATGTCCCCCCGCTTGGCGTCGGCGATGACGACGAGCCCCACCGCGCGGGCGTCGGCGATCACGCGCTCCAGGCTGGCGTAGCCCGCGGCGCCGTGGCGCTCGAAGAACGCGACCTGGACCTTCACGATCCCTGCGGCGCCCTGCGCGGCGGCGATCGTGGTCCTCGCGAGGCGCTCGGCTGACGTCGCGTCGTCAGTCAGCCCCCACGCCGAGAGCAGCTTGGCGGAGGGGTCGAGGCCGACGCACAGGGGCCCGTGGGACCCGACCGCGCTCGAGAGCCGCTGGAAGAAGCCGTCATGCATGGAGTTGTCCCTTCAGTATCCCAAGTCGAGCGACGTCGTGGCGTGCACACCACCGGCGGGTGGCCTCGAGGATGCGCCATGGCGCGCGCGGGTCGGCGAGTGCGGCCGTGCCGACCTCGACCGCGTCGGCGCCGGCAAGCACGAAGCCGACGACCTCACGCTCGCTGCGCACGCCGCCGACCCCGATGATCGGCGTGTCGGGCAGTGCCGCACGACACTCGATGACGCAGTGCAACGCGACCGGATGCAGGGGCGGCCCCGACAGTCCGCCGGTGAGCGAGCCGAGCACGCTCGCGCGGCGCTCGATGTCGACGACCACGCCGCGAAGCGTGTTGACGAGCACGAGCGCGTCCGCGCCCGCGTCGACCGCCGCGCGAGCAACGTCGACGAGCCGGTCGGTCGTCGGGCTCAGCTTCGCCCACCGCGGCACGCCGCTTCGCCCCGCCGCCTCGATCGCCGCCGCCGTCGCCGACGGCGAGTGGGCGAACATCGCCGCACCGTCGTGGAGGTTCGGACAGCTCACGTTCACCTCGACCGCAGCGACGTCGGCGCCCTGGAGCGCCTCGGCGGCTGCCGCGAACTCCTCGACGGTCCTTCCCCAGATCGACGCGACGACCGTCGCGCCGTGCCCGAGCAACCGAGGCAGCCCGTCGTCGCGCCACGCAGCGACACCGGGACCCTGCAGGCCGACCGCGTTCAGCACTCCCTCCCCCGCCGGTGCGACCCGCAGCGGTGGGTTCCCGGGCCAGGGCATCACGGCGAGGGACTTGACGACGACGGCCCCCAGCTCGTCGAGCGCGCCGTAGGCGCCGAGCTCGTCGTCATGGCCCGAGGTCCCCGACGCGGTGAGCACGAGGCTCGCGAGCTCGACCTGACCCACCGAGGCTGACAGGTCGACGTCGCGCGCCCTCACGCGTGCAGCTCTTGGAGCGATCGCACGGTCGGGGCGTGGCTGCGCCGGTCCGCCACACCGCCCGCGGCCGCGCGGCCCGCGGCGAGCGTCGTGAGGCACGGGACCTTGGTCGCGACGCACGCGCCGCGGATCAGCGCGCCGTCGTCACGCGCTCCTCGCCCAGAGGGCGTGTTCACCACGAGCTGGATGGCCCCGCTCTCGAGCAGCTCGACTGCGTCGTGCGCCATCTCTCGAAGCCCGACCTTGCCGACCAGGGTCACCACCTCGACGCCCTTGTCGCGCAGGTAGCCCGCGGTCCCGATCGTCGCGGCGAGCGAGAAGCCGAGGCTGAGGAAGCTGGCGGCGAGCTCGGCCCCGGCCGGCTTGTCCTTGTCGGCGAGCGAGAAGAAGACACAGCCCTCGTCGGGCAGCGCGGTGCCCGACGCGAGCTGGCTCTTCGCGAA
>PLCI01000076.1:0-19605 GCA_003135595.1 Acidimicrobiaceae bacterium
GACCGCGATGCACGCCGCCACCAACCGTCGTCGTCGGAACTGACGCCGCCGGTCCGCGTCCATGGCCTGCGCGCGCGTGCGCTGGGATTGGTGGTCGTGTAGCCCGAGCTCAGCGCCCGAGTCGTCCATCGGTTCGGTCACCGTGCCAGCCACGCCTCGAGCAGGACGACTGCCGCAGCGCTGTCGACGCGCCCACGGGCGCGCCGCGCCGTCACGCCGGCGTCTTTGAGGCGCGCCGAGGCGGTCACCGTCGTCAGTCGCTCGTCGAACACGAGTACCTCGATGCCGTCGGGATCGAGCACGCGACGCAGCTCGTCGGCGAACGCACCGGCTCGCGACGCGGCATCGCCCGGTGTCCCGTCGAGCCGGAGCGGGAGACCGACGACGACCGCGACGGCGGACTCCTCCCTCGCGAGGTCCGCGCAACGCGTCGACGCCTCGGGGTAGGCGGGTACCGCTGCCAGGGGGACGGCCATCACGCGCTCGGAGTCACAGACCGCCACGCCGATGCGGACCTCACCGGGGTCCAGCGCGAGGACCCGACCCGGTGCCTTCTCGCCGTCGCTCACGCGACGCCGAGCTGCGCTCGGACGGCGTCCAGCGCGTCGTCGAGGCCCGCGGGGTCCTTGCCCCCGGCGAGCGCCAGCTCGCTCGACCCCCCGCCGCCGCCGCTGATCAGGGGGGCCACGGTCCGCACGAGCCCCGCTGCGTCCACGGTCCCGTCGGTGCTCGCCGCGATCGCCGCCGTCCCGCCGGGGTTCGCACCCCCGAGCACGACCACCCGCGCGCCCGCCTGGTGGCGGACCGCGCCGGCGAGGGAGCGCAGCTCCTCGCCCGCCCGCCCGTCCGTGCGCGCGACGACGACGCCGTCGAGCGCGCCCTCCGCGAGCGTGCGCGCGTCGGTGCGCAGCGCCTGCTCTTTCAGCTTTCCGAGCTCGTGCTCGGCCACGCGCAGCCGGTCGGCGACCTTCTCGACCGCGGCCGGGAGGTGCTCGGGGTCGGTGCGCAGCATCGCGCTCGCCTGCTCCAAGAGCCGGTCGCGCGCAGCCGCCCGCTGCAACGCGCCGAGCGCCGTCACCGCCTCGATGCGCCGGGTGTTCGCACCGATCGAGCCCTCCGAGACGAGCTGAATGGTCCCGATGGCACCGAGGGCGCGCACGTGGGTGCCGCCGCAGAACTCGAGCGAGTGCGGGCCGGCGCGCACGACGCGCACCGTCTCGCCGTACTTGTCCCCGAAGAAGGCGACCGCACCCATCTTCTGGGCCTCGTCGCGCGAGGTCTCCGTGGTCTCGACGGCGTCGTCGCCGATGACGTCGCGATTCGCCATCTCGAGGATCGCGTCGTGCTCCTCGCTCGCGATCGCGCCGTGGTGCGAGAAGTCGAAGCGAAGGCGGTCGGGCGCGACGAGGGACCCCTGCTGGCGGACGTGGTCGCCGAGGACGTCGCGCAGGGCGGCGTGCAGGAGGTGCGTCGCGGTGTGGTTGCGCCGGATCGCCTCGCGTCGATCACGGTCGATCGAGGCAACGGCCTCCTGGCCGGGGTGCAGCGAGCCGCGCACCCGCGCACGGTGCGCGATCACCCCTGGTAGCGGCGAGACGGTGTCGAGCACCTCGGCGGTGCCCGTCGACGTCGCGATCGTCCCGGTGTCGCCCACCTGACCGCCGCCCTCCGCGTAGAAGGGCGTGTGGTCCAAGAAGATCTCCGTGAGGCCGTCGGGTGCCTCGAGCGCTGCCTGGATCCGAGCGGTCGCCGTGTAGTGCGCGGCGTCGCGCCCGATGAACTGGGCGGGGCCCTCGGCGTCGAGGAGCGATCGATACGCGGACTCGTCGGCGGCGCGATGGGAGCGCGACGCCGCGCGAGCGCGCTCGCGCTGCTCGCGCATCGCCTCGTCGAACCCGGCGCGGTCGACCGCGATGCGTCGCTCCGCGGCGAGCTCCTCGGTGAGCTCCACGGGGAAGCCGTGGGTGTCGTGGAGCAAGAACGCGAGCTGGCCGTCGAGGACCTTGGACGTCACGACGCGCGGGTCGTCGAGGGCCGACTCCAAGAGCCCGAGGCCCGTGCGAAGCGTGCGGTCGAACTGCTGCTCCTCGCGCTCGAGCACCGAGGCGACGAGGTCGCGGTCAGTGACGAGCTGCGGGTACGCGACCTCGAAGGTCGCGACCGCGGCGTCGACCAGCGCGGGCGTCACCGGCGAGGTCGAGCTCGAGTTGCGTCGCGCCGCGAGGATGGCGCGGCGCACGACGCGGCGCAGCACGTAGCCGCGGCCCTCGTTGCTCGGCAGCACGCCGTCGGCGACGAGCATGGTCATCGCCCGCCCGTGGTCGGCGATCCGGCGGAGCGCGACGTCGACGGCCTCGTCGCGGCCGTAGTGGCGGCCCGTGATCGACTGGGCGGCCTCGAGCATGCCCGTGTAGAGATCCGTGGCGAAGATCGAGTCGTGGCCCTGGAGGAGGGCCAGCAGCCGGTCGAGCCCCGCGCCGGTGTCGATGTTCTTGCTCGGCAGCTCCTCGGTCGTGCCGTCCTCGCGGCGGTTGAGCTCCATGAACACGAGGTTCCAGAACTCGACGTAGCGCTCGTCGGCACCGCTGGCCGGACCGCCCTCCGCCCCGTACTCGGGACCCTTGTCGAACCACAGCTCGCTGTCGGTCCCGCACGGGCCCGTGTCGCCCATCGCCCAGATGTTCTCCTCGCCGAGCCGCTGGATCCGGTTCGCAGGCAGCGAGATCGTGTCGCGCCAGATGGCGGCTGCCTCGTCGTCGGTCTCGTGGACCGTGACCCAGATCCGCTCGCCGTCGAGCCCGAAGACCTCGGTGACGAGGTCCCAGGCGTAGCGGATCGCGCCCTCCTTGAAGTAGTCCCCGAAGCTGAAGTTGCCCAGCATCTCGAAGAACGTGCAGTGCCGCGATGTGGTCCCGATGAGCTCGATGTCGTTGGCCCGGAAGCACTTCTGCACCGTCGTCATGCGAGCGTGCGGCGGGCGCTCCTCCCCGAGGAAGTACGACTTGAACGGCACCATCCCGGCGATCGTGAACAGCACCGTCGGGTCGTGCGGGATGAGGCTCGCCGACGGCACCGTCAGGTGGCCGCGCTCCTCGAAGAATCGTGAGAATGCGTGGCGCACGCCGTTCGCATCCATCTGAGCGAGCCTACCGGGGCACGTTTCGGACCCTTGTCAGTCCTTGCGGGGCGCGGGCGCGTCGGCGGCGCGGCGTCGCCACGCGTCGCGCTCGGGCTCCTCGCCGTGGGGCGACGCGCGCCAGTACGTCCGGTCGACGAGCTCGTCGGGCAGGTACTGCTGGTCGATGACGCCGTGCGGGTCGTCGTGGGGATAGCGATAGCCGTCGCCGTGGCCGAGTGACGCCGCACCCGAGTAGTTGGACCCTCGCAGGTGCGCGGGCACCTGGGTGTGCGGACCCTCGCGCACGTCGCGCTGCGCGGCGGCGAGCGCGAGGGCGACTCGGTTCGACTTGGGTGACAGCGAGAGGTGGATGGCCGCCTGGGCGAGGTTGAGCGACGCCTCGGGCAGCCCGACGAACTCGACCGCGCTCGCCGCGGCGGTCGCGATGCCGAGCGCGGTCGGATCGGCCATGCCGATGTCCTCGCTCGCGAGCACGACCAGCCGGCGCGCAAGGAACCGGGGCGACTCGCCGGCCTCGAGCATGCGCGCCAGCCAGTACAGCGCGGCGTCGGGGTCCGAGCCGCGGACCGACTTGATGAACGCGCTCGCCTGGTCGTAGTGCTCGTCACGACCCTGGTGCAGCACGCGGCTGTCACGCGCCTGGGCGACGTCCTCGCTCGTGACGCGCGTGGGAGCGCTCGACCTCGACGCGTCGCCCCGGGCCCGCGCGAGGGCCGAGGCGACCTCGAGCCCGCCGAGCAGCGCGCGGCCGTCGCCGTCGGCCGAGGCGATGAGCAGCTCTCTGGCGCCGTCGTCGAGACCGACGTCCTCGGCACGCGTGCCGCGCTCGCAGAGCTCGAGCATCGCCGCCTCGTCGAGCGCCACGAGGCGGAAGATCGACAGCCGGCTGAGGAGCGGCGCGTTCACCTCGAAGTAGGGGTTCTCTGTCGTCGCCCCGATGAGCACGACCGTGCCGTCCTCGACGGCGGGCAGCAGCACGTCCTGCTGGGACGTGCTGAAGCGATGGACCTCGTCGACGAACAGCACCGTGCGCTGCGCGCGCTCCCCCAGCACCCGCGTCGCCTCGGCGATCGCCTCGCGCGCGTCGCGGACGCCCGCACTCGTCGCGCTCAGGGCCGCGAACCGGTAGGACGCGCCCTCGGCCACCAGCTGGGCGAGCGTCGTCTTGCCGCTGCCTGCGGGGCCCCACAGGAGCATCGACACGAGCCGACCGCGCTCGCACAGGACCCGCAGCGTGCCGTGGGCGCCGACCAGGTGGTCCTGGCCCACGACCTCGTCGAGGGACCGTGGCCGGACTCGCGCGGCCAGCGGCGCCTGGGCTGCCAGCCGGTCCTGCGCGGCGCCGTCGAAGAGCCCCGGATCGCTCACGTGGGCGTCGGGCGCACCTCGATGCCCACCTCGGCGAGCTGGGACGCGCCGATCGGCGTCGGCGCGCCCGTCATGAGGTCCGCGCCCGACTGGGTCTTCGGGAACGCGATGACCTCGCGGATGTTCTCCTCGCCGGCGAAGATCGCGGCGAGGCGGTCGATCCCGAACGCGAAGCCCGCGTGGGGCGGCGCGCCGTAGCGGAAGGCNNCCGAGCTCCCAGCCGTTGAGGACGAGGTCGTAGGACTGCGAGCGCACCGACAGCGGGTCGGTCTCGAGGCGCTCGAGGTCGTCTGGGTGCGGCATCGTGAACGGGTGGTGCGCCGCGATCGGCGCACCGTCGGCGCCGACGCCCTCGAAGAGCGGGAACTCGGTCACCCAGCAGTACCGATGCGGCCCCTCTGACACCGGCGGCGAGCCGAGGGCCACCCGCAGCGCACCCAGGGCCCTGCAGGCGACCGCGTGGGTGTCCGCCACGATGAGCACGAGGTCGCCCGGGACCGCGCCGTCGACGCCCGAGACCGCGGCGGACTCCTCGTCGGTGAGGAACTTGCGCAGCGGCGAGTCGAGCTCCGAGGAGGTGACGCGGAACCACGCGAGGCCGCCCGCGCCGAGCTGCTTCGCGCGCTCGGTCAGCGCGTCGAGGCGCGCTCGGGGCAGGTCAGCCCCCCCGGGCACGCGCATCGCCTTGACGGTCGGGGCTTGCAGGGCGCGCGCCTCGGTCGCGGCGAAAGCCTCGGAGAGGTCCACGAGCTCCATCCCGAAGCGCAGGTCCGGCTTGTCGGTCCCGAACCGGTCCAGGCACTCGAACCAGGTGAGCTGCTGGATGGGGCCGGGCCGCTCCCCGGTCGCCGCCTCCGCGGCGTCGAGCACCGCCTCGGTGACGAAGCCGAAGACGTCCTCTTGGGTCACGAAGCTCGCCTCGACGTCGAGCTGGGTGAACTCGTACTGGCGGTCGGCGCGCAGGTCCTCGTCGCGCATGCAGCGTGCGATCTGGTAGTAGCGGTCGAAGCCCGCGACCATGAGCAGCTGCTTGGCGAGCTGGGGGCTCTGGGGCAGCACGTAGAACGACCCCGGGAAGTGCCGAGAGGGTATGACGAACTCTCGGGCGCCCTCGGGCGTGGGCGCCCAGAGCAGCGGGGTCTCCACCTCGCAGAACCCCTGGCGGTCGAACGCCGCGCGGATCGCCGCGTTGATGCGCGCGCGCAGGCGCAGGTTCTTCTGCATCCGGTCCTGGCGCAGGTCCAAGAACCGCCACTTGAGGCGAACCTGCTCGTCGGACTCGACGCGACCGCCGATCGACAGCGGCGGCGTCTCGGCGGTGGCGAGCACCTCCACCTCGCAGTCGGCGAGCTCGACCTCGCCCGTGTCGAGGCTCGGGTTGACCGTGCCCGCTGGGCGCGAGGTCACGGTGCCCGTCACGCGCAGCACGTACTCGCCGCGCACGTCGACGGCGCCGTCGATCACGCACTGGATCAGCCCGGTGTGGTCGCGGAGGTCCACGAAGGCGAGGTGCTCGCCGTGCTCGCGGCGCTTGGCGACCCAGCCGCACACCGAGAGCCGGGTGCCTATGTCGCCCGCGCGCAGCGTGCCGCAGTGCCGGTCGCGCATCGCGGTCGACTCGCTCGGCGCGCTCACGTCCCGGCCGCCCGTACCGCGCCGTCGGCCGCGGCACGCTCGAGGAGCGCGGCCATTGGCTCGGTCGTCTGTGTGCCCGCGGCGAGATCCCGCAGGACGACGTCGCCGCGCTCGAGCTCCGCGGGACCGACGATGACCGCGACGGGCGCCCCGGACTTGTCGGCCTGCTTCAGCTGGGCTTTCATGGAGCGACGGTCGTAGCTGCGCGCCGCGCGGATCCCCGAGCGCCGCAGCGCGAGCACGAGGTCGCGGGCGACCTCGCCGCCGGTCGTGTCGACGACGAAGACCTCGGCGTCGCGCGCAGTCGCGGGCAGGACGCCCTCGGCGTCGCAGGTGAGCAGCAGCCGCTCGATCCCGCTGCCGAACCCGACGCCGGGCGTCGGCGGCCCGCCGAGGGCCTCGGCGAGCAGGTCGTAGCGGCCGCCGCCGCCGAGGCCGTTGCTGGCCGCGTCGAGGGCCGCGGCGGTGAACTCGAACGTGGTGCGCGTGTAGTAGTCGAGGCCGCGGACCAGGTGCGCGTCCAGGGTCCACGCCACGCCCGCGGCGTCGAGGCCCGAGCACACGCGNNCCCTTCGCGACGGCGCGGCACGCGTCGCGCTTGCAGTCGAGGACGCGCATGGGGTTGCGCTCCCACACGGGTCCGTGCTCCTCGCACAGCTCGGCTGCGTGCGCGACGAGGTAGGCGCGCAGCGTGACCAGGTAGCCGGGCCTGCACACGAGGTCGCCCAGCGAGTTGAGCCGCAGCGCGACGCTGGTGAGCCCGAGCTCGCGATAGAAGTCGTGGGCGAGCGTGATGACCTCGACGTCGACGTCGGGGTCATCGGTGCCCAGCACCTCGGCGCCCACCTGGTGGTGCTGTCGGTACCGGCCGGCCTGGGCCTGCTCGTAGCGGAACCCCGGCGTCACGTACCACACGCGCCACGGGATCGTGGGGTGGTGCTGGACGAAGGCGCGGACGATCGACGCCGTGCCCTCGGGGCGCAGGGCGAGCCGACGGCCGCTGCGATCCTCGAACTCGTACATCTCCTTGTTGACGACCTCGGACGCGTCGCCGATGCCGCGTCGGAAGACGCGCGCGTCCTCGAACGCCGGCGTGTGGGCGAGGCCGAAGCCGTGCCGCGTCGCGAGCGTGGCGAACGTCGCGATGAGCGCCTCCCAGCGCGACGACTCCGGCGGGAGCACGTCGTGGGTGCCCTTCGGGCTGCGAAGGGGCTCGCTTCCGGCGTCGCGACCGGCTTCCTCGCTCACTTGCCCCGACCGGGCAGCTGGCGGAACGCGTCGTACACGCCGTCGACGTGCTTCAGCTGGGTGAGCACGCTCGCGAGGTGCGACGGGTCCGCGAGCTCGACCTCGAAGGTCATCTTCACGACGCGGTCGGGCGTCGTCGAGGAGTGCGACGCGACGATGTTGAGGTGGCTCTCCGCCATCACGGCGCTCACGTCGGCGAGCAGGCGCGACCGGTCGAACGCGCGCACGTCCAGGGTCACGCGGAATGCCGACGTGCTCGACGCGTCCCACTCGACCTCGACGACACGCTGGCGTGACTCCGACGCGAGGGCGGTGGCGTTCGAGCAGTCGGTTCGGTGCACGGACACGCCGCGGCCCTGGGTGACGAAGCCCATGATCTGGTCCCCCGGCACCGGCGAGCAGCACTTGGCCAAGAGCACCATCACGTCGTCGAGGCCCTCGACGTAGACGCCCCCGTTGCGCCTCGTGCCGGTGCCGAGCCTCGGGCCCCGCGCGACGGTGGTCGGCAGGGTCTCTTCGTCGCCGCCGCGCAGCTCGCGCTGGAGGCGCTGGACGACGGATTGCGAGGAGATCTGGCTCTCCCCGATCGCGGCGAGCAGGGCGTCGAGGTCGGCCAGGTTGAGCTGGGCGCAGACCGCGAGCAGCGCGGCCGATGACATCGAGGTCTGGATCGGCAGGCTCGCGCGGCGCAGCGCTCGGGTGAGCTCATCGCGACCGGCCTCGATCGAGTCATCGCGACGCTCGCGCGAGAACCACTGGCGGATCTTCGCCTTCGCCCGGGTCGACTGCACGAAGCTCGACCAGTCCCGCGACGGTCCCGCGGTCTCTGCCTTCGACGTCACGATCTCGACGACGTCGGCGGAGTTGAGCCTCGTGTCGAGCGGGACGAGCCGCCCGTTCACCTTCGCACCGACGCAGTGGTGGCCGACCTCGGTGTGCACCGCGTAGGCGAAGTCGACGGGGGTCGCCCCCGCCACGAGCGCGAGCACGCGCCCCTTGGGCGTGAAGACGTAGACCTCGTCTTGCTCCAGGTCGAGCTTCAGCGCTTCGAGGAAGTCGATCGCGTCGGTCGACTCCTGCTCGGTGTCGGTGAGCCGGCGCATCCAGGCGAGCTCCGAGGGCGTCGAGTGCTCCTTGTAGCCCCAGTGCGCCGCGATGCCGTACTCGGCGCGCCGGTGCATCTCCTGGGTGCGGATCTGGACCTCGATCGGCTTGCCGTGCGGGCCGATCACCGTCGTGTGGAGCGACTGGTAGAGGTTGAACTTGGGCTGGTTGATGTAGTCCTTGAAGCGTCCCTGCACGGGGTGCCACAGCGCGTGCAGCGTGCCGAGGACGGCCCAGCAGTCGTGCTCGTCGGCGACGATCGCGCGCAGCCCGACGAGGTCGAAGATCTCGTCGAACTCCTTGCCGTTGACGACCATCTTCTCGTAGATGCTCCAGAGGTGCTTGGGCCGGCCCATCAGCTCGGCGTCGATCTGCTGGCTCTCGAGCTTCTGTCGAAGCGTCGCGCTGACCTCGGCCACGTACAGCTCGCGCTCGGGTGTCCTCGTCGCGGCCATCTGCTCGATCTCGGCGTAGCGCTTCGGCTGCAGCGTGGCGAACGCGAGGTCCTCGAGCTGCCAGCGGACCTGCTGGACACCGAGTCGATGCGCCAGCGGGGCGTAGACGTCGAGTGTCTCCTGGGCCGTCATGCGCTGGGAGACCTCGGGCATGACCGCGATGGTGCGCATGTTGTGCAGGCGGTCGGCGAGCTTGATGAGCAGCACGCGCCAGTCCGACGCCATGGCCAGGAACATCTTGCGGATGGTGGCCGCTTGCTGGGCCTCCTTCGAGTCGAACTCGAGGCGGTCGAGCTTGGTCACCCCGTCGACGACGCGGGCGACCACCTCGCCGAACTGGGCGCGGACGTGCGCGAGGCTCATGCCCGTGTCCTCGACGGCGTCGTGCAGGAGCGCGGCGGCGACCGTGGCGGCGTCCAAGCCGAGCTCGGCGACCGTCTGGGCGACCGCGACGGGGTGGGTCACGTAGTCCTCGCCGGAGCGCCGGACCTGGCCGCGGTGCGCGAGCTCGGCCGCCCTGGCTGCCTCGACGATCGTGGTGTCGTCCTCGCCGGGCCGCAGCGCGGCGAAGGACTCGAGGATGGGCGCCAGCAGCTCCTCGAGCGCAGGGTCCGCCGACGGGCGCGACCGGTTGGTCGTGACGACGCTCGCCATCAACCCAGCCTACTGAGCAGGTTCAGCGCTTCTTCTGTTTTCGGGCCCTCGGCGCGATGACCGGCGCGCTCTGCGGCGCCACCGATGACGCACCCGACGCAGGTCGCGGCTCGCCGATCTGCCGTGCCGTCGGACGAGCGGTGCCGCCGGTCCGCGCGGCGGGCGCGGACAAGGAGAGCGACGCGGCGTCCTGGGCGCTGAACGACACGCTGCGCTCGCCCTTGGAGGCGAGCCGCTTGCGGACCGCGATGTACTTGTGCTCACGTTCCTTCAGCCAGGCGAGGATCGGCGAGGCGATGAAGATCGACGAGTACGCACCCGAGAGGAGCCCGACGGTCAGGGCCACGCCGTAGTTCTGCAGGGTCGTTGCCCCGAGCAGCTCGGCGCCGACGAGGAGGACGGCGAGCACCGGCAGGATCGCCACCATCGAGGTGTTGATCGATCGCGCGAGGGTCTGGTTCATCGAGAGGTTGACCATCGTCGAGTACGTCATCCGACCGGCCGCGGCGAAAGGCTTCGTGTTGTCGCGGACGCGGTCGAAGACCACGACGGTGTCGTAGAGGGAGTAGCCGAGGATCGTGAGGACCGCGATCACGGTGTCGGGGGTGACCTGGAAGCCGAAGATCGCGTAGATGCCGACGGTCACGGCCAGGTCGTGGAGCATGGCGATGAACGCGGCGAGCGCCATCTTCGGCTCGAAGCGCAAGGAGATGTAGGCGACCACCGCGATAAAGAAGGCGATGAGCGCCTGGATCGCCTTCGTGGTGACCTCGCCGCCCCAGGTGGGCCCGATGAACTGCGTGGAGACCTTGTTCAGGTCCGTCACGTGCGCGAGCCTTGCAAGAGCGGCGATGACGTCGTTCGTGATCGTCGTCCGCTGCTTCGCGGACAGTCCGTTGAGGTCTGCCTGCACCTGGATGTTCGACAGCCCCGACGGCGGCGTGAGGATCTCCACGATCGGCTGGCTGAGATACGGCGAGACCGCGTTGACGGCCTGCTGCTGGCTGACGTTGGGGGCCTGCACCGTCCAGGTCGAGCCGCCCTTGAAGTCGATGCCGAGGTTGAGCCCCTTGACGCCCAACGCGCTCATGCCGATGACGATGATCACGCCGGAGATCCCGAACCAGATCCGGCGGCGGCCGACGAAGTCGAAGTTCGTGAGCCCCCGGTACAGGCGGCGGAACGGTCCGAGCCGTGCCCGCTCGCGCACCTCGGCCGGGGTCGGCGGCGCCAGCGCCGCGTCGACCTCGGCTTGCTCTTCTTCGGCCTGCTCGTCGATGTCGGTCATGCCGGCGCACCAGCTCGCGCCGGTGCCCCAGCCCCGAGTCCGCTCGCCACGCCGATGCGCCGCAGGGAGGTGAGCCGCTCGTTGCGAGCGAGGAGGTTGACGGCCGGGCGCGTGAAGAACCAGGTGACGATGACGTCGAGCAGTGTCGACAGCCCGAGGAAGAACGCGAAGCCCCGGACCGAGCCCGCGGCGAGGAAGAAGAGCAGCACCGCGGCGAGCAGCGACACGGTGTCCGCCGCGAGGACCGTGCGCCAGGCCGAGGCGAAGCCACGGTCGAGCGAGGTCCGCACGGTGCGGCCCGAGCGAGTCTCGTCTTTCAGTCGTTCGAAGTAGACGATGTAGCTGTCCGTCGTGATGCCGATCGAGACGATCAGGCCCGTGACCCCGGCGAGGTCGAAGCTCGGGGCGACCGACGTCTGCCCGAGCGCCGAGATGAGGGCCCACAGGATGGCGGCGGTCACGGCGAGGCCGGCCAGGACCACCGCGCCGAGCAGCCGGTAGTAGAAGAGGACGTAGAGGAGCACGAGGGCGAGCCCGGCGAGCCCCGCTCCGAGCCCGGCCACGAGCGCGGCGTGCCCCAGCGTCGGGGACACCGTGTCGGACGTGAGGATCGTCATCGGGACGGGCAGCGAGCCGTACGTGAGGGCCTGGGCGATCTGGTTCGCGTTCGCCTGGGTCAGGTTGCCCGAGATCTGGACCTGGCCGCCAGAGGTGACCGGCGTGGCATCGCTGGGGTACAGGATCGGGGCGGAGACAACCTGGGCGTCGAGCTCGATCGCCATCATCGTGTGGAAGTACAGCTTGACGACGGCGTCCCACTGCGCGGAGCCCGCGGACGTGAGGTTGCACTGGACGATCCACGCGCCCAGCTGGTCCTGGGTCGCGCTCGCGCTCGCGACCGCCCGGCCCGTCATGACCGCGGGATAGAGCACGTAGCGCGCGTACGGCCCCGAGCCGGGGGCCCCGTCTTCGATGACGGACTTGGAGGGGACCTGGGGCAGCGCGTCGATGTACGCGTTGATCGACGGGTACTTGGCGAACTGCGGGTCAGCAGCGATGTTACGTGACGTGTAGCCCTGCGGGACCGCCGAGTTCGGCTGGACCTGGAGGTTGGCCAAGTTTGTCAGCAAGCCGGGCGAGCAGCTCGGGATCTTGAGCGGGTTCGGCGCCTTGCCGTGGGCGGGCGCCACGAAGGCCGGGGCGCCGCACTCGACGGGCCGGAACAGCAGCTGGGAGGTCGTGACGAGGACGCTGTCGATGTGGCGGCCGTTGTGCACGCCGGGGACCTGCACGATGATCTGGCTGCCCTGGATCTGGACGGTCGCACCGGACACGCCGATGCCCGCGACGCGTTTGCGGATGATCTCCTCGGCGATGGCGAGCTGCGGGGCCGAGATGGTCCTGCCCTTCGCGGGGGTAAGCACGACCTCGGTGCCGCCCGCGAGGTCGAGTCCGAGCTTCGGCGTCCAGCCAGCAGAGATCGTCGCGAAGAGCGAGCCGAACGAGATGACCAGCATGAACAGGAGGCTGATCATCAGCCCGCGCCTGCGCTTGGCGGCGCTGATCGTCGAGGCGCTCACGAGCCGTCCGGCTCCTTTGGATGCGTCTCGTCACCCGACGCAGGCGTCCCCGACTCTTCGGTGCCATCGAAGCCAGGCGGGGTTCCCTCGAACTGCGCGGCCTCGGCGTCGGAGGCACCGGTCGGCTCGGGGACGGTCAGCTTCTTGCCGATCGCCTGGCGTAGGAACACGAGCTCGGTGCCGCTGCCGGTCGAGACCGTGATGCGGTCGCCGTCCTCGGCCACGATCGTGCCCACCAGCCCGCCGATCGTCGCGATCTCGTCACCGACGTGGGCGGCGCGCACCTGCTCGCGGCCCTGGCGCTGCCGCTGGGACCGGGGGCGGATGACGAGGAAGTAGAAGAGCGCGAAGGCACCGACGATGAGCAGCAGCGTGTAGGGGCTTCCCGAGGATTTCGTGGTCTTGGCTGTGGCCGCGAAAAGGACGTGTGCGGCCAGCAAATGCGACAAGGTGCCTCCCGAATTGACCTTGAGCACCCTAGCCGAGGGCTACCGAAAGACTTCGTGCGGGACTAGAGGAGCCGGCCGTTCCCCCTCGGCACACCGAGGTGCTCGAACGCCCGCTCGGTCGCGACGCGGCCACGCGGCGTGCGGTGCAGGAGACCCTGTCGGATGAGGTACGGCTCGTAGGCCTCCTCGATCGTCTCGGTCTCCTCGCCGACGGCGTGGGCGAGCGTCGTGAGCCCGACCGGGTTGCCGTCGAAGCGGACCGCGAGCGTGTGCAGGATCGCGAGGTCCAGCTTGTCGAGCCCGAGCGCGTCGACCCCGAACAGCGCGAGCCCCGCAGCCGCGACGTCNNGCGATGCGCGGCGTGCCACGGCTCCGCGTCGCGATCTCCTCGGCGCCGCCGGGCGTGATCGGGATCCCGAGCAGGCGTGCGGACCTGGCCACGATGCGCTCGAGGTCGCTCGAGTCGTACAGGTCGAGTCGCCCGACGAAGCCGAACCGGTCCCGCAGCGGCCCCGCGACGAGCCCCGTCCGCGTCGTGGCCCCCACGAGGGTGAACCTCGGCAGGTCGAGGCGAAGCGAGCGCGCCGTGGGGCCCTTGCCCAGCATGACGTCGAGCTGGCCCTCCTCCATCGCTGGGTACAGCACCTCTTCGACGACCCTCGCGAGGCGGTGTATCTCGTCGATGAAGAGCACGTCGCCCTCCTGGAGGTCCGTCAGGGTCGCGGCGAGGTCGCCCGCTCGGGCGAGCACGGGGCCCGACGTGATGCGCAGCCCGACGCCCATCTCCTGGGCGACGATGCTCGCGAGTGTGGTCTTGCCGAGCCCGGGCGGCCCGGCGAACAGGATGTGGTCAACAGGGTGCGACCGCCGCCGCGCCGCCTCGAGGACGATCGAGAGGTGCTCGACCAGGTCGGGCTGGCCCACGAACTCCGCGAGGGTTCGCGGTCGGAGGCCCGACTCGTCGGGCTCGTCGTGCGCCGTCGCGGCGGGATCGACCTCGCGCTCTCCGGCAGACGGCGTGTCCACGTCCAGCAGCTCCTTGCGCGCGGCGCTCATCGCCTCGACAGGACGCGCAGCGCTTGGCGCAGCGCGTCTTCGACGCCGTGGGTCTCGTCCAGGTGGTCGATGGCTCGCCGAACCTCCTCGCTCGTGTAGCCGAGCTCGCCCAGTGCGCCTCGCACCTCGGCGCTCACCGACGGCGGCGCGTCGTCCGCAACGGTCGCGGACTCGGGCACGAGCCTGCCGCGCAGCTCGAGCAGGAGGCGTGCCGCGGTCTTGCGGCCGACCCCGGGGACCGCGCACAGCGCGTCGACGTCATCGGAGGCAAGGGCGCGGGCGAGCGCCTCGGGGCCGAGCGAGCCCATGATCGACTGGGCGAGGGTCGGGCCGACGCCTGGCGCGCCGAGCAGCGCCTCGAAGCAGTCGCGCTCCCTCGCCGTCGAGAACCCGTAGAGGATGATCGCGTCCTCTCGCACGTGGGTGTGGACCGCGAGCTCGACCTCGCCGCTCGTGGTCGTCTGCGTGGCCGCCGGCCCGGTCAGGGCGACTCGGTAGCCGACACCGTTGACCTCCACGATGGACGTGCCGTCAGCGAGCCGAGCGGTCAGCTGCCCGCGCAGCGAGCCGATCACGACCGCAGCCCGGCGAGCTTGACGGCCCGCCGCATCGAGACGCCCACCAGGTGGCACATCGCAAGGGCCAAGGCGTCCGCGGCGTCGGGCGGCGGGGTAGCTGTGAGCCGGAGCTGGCGCGCCACCATCGACTGGACCTGGGTCTTGGTGGCCGAGCCGTAGCCGACGACGGCCAGCTTCACCTCGTTCGACGTGTACTGGGCGACCTCGCAGCCGTGCGCCGCGGCGCACGACAGGGCGATGCCGCTCGCCTGGGCGACGCCGATCGCTGTCTTCGCGTTGGTCTGGAAGAACACCCGCTCGACGACGACCACGGCCGGGTCGTACTGGACGAGCAGCTCGCGGATCGACTGGGCGAGGTCGCAGAGCCGGCGATCGACCGACGTCGAGCGGTCGGTCTCGATCGTGCCGGCGGCGCTGGCGGTGAAGCTGCCGGCTCCGTCGCGGGCGAGCACGCCGTATCCGCACCTCGTGAGCCCGGGATCGATCCCGAGGACGAACATGTGTTCGACTGTAGCGGACGGGCCGCTGGCCGCCCGTGACCTATCCGTCGTAGGCGGCGAGGACGGACTCGGGAATGTCGAAGTTGGAGTGGACGCTCTGGACGTCGTCGTGTTCGTCGATGGCGTCCATCATCCGCAGGACCCGCTTGGCGTCGTCGTCGACGATCTCGATGGTCGAGGTCGGCACCATCGTGAGCTCGGCGCTGCGCACCGAGATGCCCGCGCGCTCGAGGGCCTCGCGCACCGAGGCGAGGTCGCCCGGCGCGGTCGTGATCGAGAAGCCGTCGTCGTCGCGCTCGAGGTCCTCGGCGCCGGCATCCGAGGCGAGCTCCATGAGCCGGTCCTCGTCGATCGTCGCAGGGACCTCGATCGCGCCCTTGCGCTCGAACTGCCACGCGACCGCGCCGGGCTCGGCCATCGAGCCGCCGCTGCGGGTGAACAGGCTGCGCATCTCCGCACCGGTGCGGTTGCGGTTGTCAGTCAGGCACTCGACGAGCACCGCGACCCCTCCGGGCCCGTAGCCCTCGTAGGTGACCGCCTCGTAGCGGACGCCCTCGAGCTCACCGGTGCCGCGCTTGATGGCTCGCTCGATCGTGTCGATCGGGACCGAGCCGTCGCGCGCCTTCTGGAACATCGTGCGAAGCGTCGCGTTGGCGTTCACGTCGCCGCCACCCTCGCGGGCGGCCACCTCGACCTGGCGGATGAGTTTGGCGAACAGCTTCGCGCGGGCCTTGTCCTGGGCCCCCTTGCGATGCTTCGTCGTCGCCCACTTCGAGTGGCCCGACATCTCGCCCTCCTCGACGTCGCGGTCGATGATGCTAGTTGGACAGGGCTGCGTGGCTCGCCGACGCGACGTCGAGGAACAGCGCGTGCACCGTACGGTCGGCGGTCAGCTCGGGGTGGAACGACGCCCCCAGCACCGGGCCCTGTCGCACGAGGACCGGATGCACCCCGTCGCCGACATCGATGGTCGCGAGGACCTCGACGTCGTCGCCGGCCTCGGTGATCCGGGGCGCGCGGATGAAGACGGTGGGCACGCGAACGCCGCCTGCGAGCTCGGTCGACGACTCGAACGAGGCGATCTGGCGCCCGTAGCCGTTGCGCACGACGGTGACGTCGAGCAGGCCGAGCGCGGGCTGGCCGTCGCGACCGTCGGCGATCGACGAGGCGAGCAGGACGAGGCCCGCGCAGGTGCCGAGGGCGGGCATCCCCGCGCGCAGGCGCGCCTCGAGCGGCCCGAGCAGCCCCGAGGTCACGAGCAGGTGCGCGATCGCGGTCGACTCGCCGCCCGGCAGCACGATCGCGTCGACGGCGGCGAGCTCGGCGACCGATCGGACCGGTGCTGCGTCCACCCCGAGGTCCGCGAGCGCGGCCCGGTGCTCAGAGACGTCGCCTTGGAGGGCGAGCACGCCGACGCGCACGCCTACCAGCCGCGGTCGGCCAGGCGCTCGCTCAGCGTGGAGAGCTCTTCGCCGCGCATGGCGGGCCCGAGTCCCGTCGAGATCTTGGCGACGAGGTCGGCGTCGTCGAAGTGCGTCGTCGCCTCGACGATCGCCCGAGCCATGCGCTCGGGGTCCGAGCTCTTGAAGATGCCCGAGCCGACGAAGACCGCCTCGGCGCCGATCTGGCGGACGAGCGCGGCGTCGGCGGGGGTCGCGATGCCCCCGGCGCAGAACAAGGGGACGGGCAGCGCCCCGGTCGCGGCGACCTCGGCCACGAGGGCGAGCGGGGCCTGGAGCTCCTTGGCGGCCGCGTAGCGCTCGGCGTCATCGAGGGTCGTCAGCCGTCGGATCTCGCCGAGGATGGTGCGGAGGTGACGGACTGCCTCCACGATGTTGCCCGTGCCCGCCTCGCCCTTCGAGCGGATCATGCACGCACCCTCGCTGATGCGCCGCAGCGCCTCGCCGAGCGACGTCGCGCCGCAGACGAACGGGACGGTGAAGGCCCACTTGTCGATGTGGTGCGCCTCGTCGGCAGGGGTCAGCACCTCGGACTCGTCCACGTAGTCGACGCCGAGCGCCTGGAGGATCTGTGCCTCGGCGAAGTGGCCGATCCGGCACTTCGCCATGACGGGGATCGACACCGCTTCCTGGATCTCCTTGACCATCGCCGGGTCGGACATGCGGGCGACGCCGCCGTCACGGCGGATGTCGGCCGGCACGCGCTCGAGCGCCATCACCGCGACCGCCCCCGCGTCCTCGGCGACCTTTGCCTGCTCGGGGGTGACGACGTCCATGATCACCCCGCCACGGAGCATGTCGGCGAGCCCGCGCTTGACGTTCGTGGTCCCGTAGCTGCGCTCGTCAGGGAGGTCGGCCATGACCGCAAGCCTACCGGCGGGCCTTCACCACTCCGCGAGCGCTTGGGCGCGTACCGCCGGCGCGTCCAGCTCGCCGATGTCGTTGCTGGGGTCGCCTGGCAGCGGGTCGAACCACAGCCACCGGGTCCGAGCGAAGTGCTCGGTCGCGAAGTACGACGCGGCGCTCGGGGCCGGCTGCGCGATGCACCGATCCAGCACCGCGGCGATCCCGACGGGGAAGCGCACCGACACGGCGGCCACCTCGTCGGCGCGCAGGAGGCGCCCTCGGCCCGCCAGTCGGTGGCGGATCGTGTCGTTGCCGAGCACGCTCGGCAGGGTCGCGGCCAGCGTCCCGCGTCGAACGTCGTCCAGCCGTAGGTGCGCGAGCCCGTGCGCGAGGACACCCTCGAGCTCGATCAGGTCGAGCCGCTCGATGAGCGCGGTCGTCACGATCATGGCGGTGCCGGTCGCGGTCGCGACCATGGCCAGGTTGACGCGATCGTCGTCGAGGACGAAGAGCGGCGGGTGCGAGACGCCGAAGGTGGCACAGAGGCCCTCGACGAGGTTCTCGACGCGCGGCTCGGAGCCCTCGGGGACGCGGCTCGCCCCGAGCAGCCGCTCGACGTTCGCGGGTGCACTCAGGATGCCAGCGGCGACCACGAGCCCGCCGAGCACGAAGCTCGCCGCGACGATGACGAGGCCGAGTCGCAGGGCGCCGGCCGCGGCGAGCCCCGCGCAGCAGACCGCGCCCACCGCGACGATGAAGCCGAGCGGGATGAGCGGGACGAGGAACGCGACGCGCCGGTTGCGTGCGCGCTCTTCAGTCGACACGCCGTACTGCGGCGGCCAGGTCGCCGCGTCGGCACCACACGCAGCAGGCACGTCGCGAAGGCTACCTGCCGACTCCGCCGCGCCCGGTGCGCTCACGTGCGCGCGAATCGCTCGGCAGCCCGCTCGTAGCGAACGAGGTAGCGGTCGACGAGCGCGGCCATCGACCAGTGCGCGGCGTGCTCGGCAGCGGCTTTGAGCGCCTTGTTCGTCGCTGGGTGCTCGATCGCCTCGCGCAGCGCGAGGGCGAGCGCGTCGGGATCGCTGGGTGCGACGAGCCGCGCGTGGCCCGCGGTCGCCTCCCGATAGCCCTCGATGTCCGAGGCCACGACCGCGGTGCCCGCCGCCATCCCCTCGAGGGGGACGAGACCGAAGCTCTCGCCGCCGAGCGAGGGCACGCACAGCACGTCCGCACCCCGCAACCGCGAGAACTTCTCGGTGTCGCTCGCCGCACCCAGCCAGACGACGCGGCGGTCCGCCGCGTGCCGGCGCTGGAGCGACTCGGTCTGCGGACCGCGGCCGAGCACCCAGCACTCGATCGGCAGGTCGATCCGCTTGAGCGCCTCGAGCAAGACGCCGAGGCCCTTTCGCTCCTCGTGGCGCCCGACGAACAGGATGGTGGGCGCCGTCGTCGGGTGCGGCACGGCGGCTCGGATGGCGGCGTCCTCGATCCCGTTGAACAGCACCTCGGGGTGGATGCCGGTCGCCTCGGCAATCGTCGCCGCGGCGAAGTCGCTGACCGCCGTGGCCTCGTCGAGGCCCCGAGCGAGCAGGCGGAAGATCGGCTTGCCCGCGACGTACGCGGGCCCACCGCCGCCGCGGTGGAACGTGCCGACGGTCGGGCGGCGGTGCGCGCGGAGGAGCCCGTAGGCGGCGACCGGCGCGAACGGCTCGTGGACGTGCACCACGCCGTCGCGAAGGGTGGCGGCGATCGACGCGAACGTCCTTGACGCGAGGGACGAGAGCGTCACGGGGGCGCGCGAGCCGTTGGCGGGCACCGCGAGGACGCGGCCGACCGCGACGTGGGCGATGCCCAGCGACTCGAGGGCCTCGTCGTGGAGGCCCGGCGAGCACACGGTGACCGAGACGCCTCTCGAGGCCAGCTCGGCGGCCATCGCGCGCACCTGGGTCTGGACTCCCCCGGGCACGCTCAGTGCGTAGGGGCTCACGAGCTGGACGCGGGTGATGCCCGTCGTCACGCCGCGTCTGGCCAGACCGCCTGGAGCACGTGCCACTGCTCGGGAGCACGGCGGATGAGCCAGCCGAGCTCGCTCGCGACGACCTGGGTCACCCGGGCGACGTCCTCTCGGATCGAGCCACGCCGGGCGGTGTCGATCGGGGGCGTCACGACGACGTGGTGATCGCGCCCCGGCCCGCTGTAGACCGCCGCGCACAGCAGGGTCGCGCCGGTGCGCAGCGCGAGG
>PLCI01000076.1:19666-19881 GCA_003135595.1 Acidimicrobiaceae bacterium
AGCGCGATCACGACGCCCCGATTTGACGCCACGGCGTCGCGCAGGTGCCACTCGCCCTCCGCGAAGCTGATGCGCGAGGCGACGTCGGCGGGACGCATGGCGGGGAGCTTGGCCCCCTCTGCCCAGTAGCGGCCGTAGGCGCGCATGGCCCGCCGCACGCAGCGGTCGAGGACGCGCGGGTCTGCCGGCTCGTCGGCCCCGGCGAGCACCCGCTC
>PLCI01000058.1 GCA_003135595.1 Acidimicrobiaceae bacterium
CCAAGCGCCGTCATCCACACCGACGCAGTGGCGGCCGCGCCGTGGTTCGACCTCGGTGTCGAGGCAGCGGGCGCCGACCTCGTCACGATCTGCGCGCACAAGCTCGGTGGACCGGTCGGCGTCGGCGCGCTGTGCTTCCGTCGCGAGGTNNGGGGCCGTCGAGCCGGGACGCCAGACGTGGCGGCCGCGGTCGGCCTGGCGGTCGCGCTGCGCCTCTCGAGCGCCGAGCGAGCGCGCACCGTGACGTGCACTGCGGCTCGTCGCGACCGCCTCATCGGCCTGCTCGTCGCGGGGGCCGACGGCGTGCACCCCACCGCGCCGANNCGCCGCGTCGAGCTGCGCGAGCGGCGCCGCGTCGGCGAGCCACGTCCTCGCGGCGATGGGCGGCCCGGACCCAACAGCTCGCGCGTCGCTGCGCTGCTCGATCGGGGCCGACACCACTGATGACGAGATCGAGCGGGCCGCGGCGATCGTTCTGGACGCCGTGGCGCGCCTCCGAGCCGTTCGCGCCTGAGCAGCTCAGCGCACAACAGCGCTCTGGCACAATGTCCACGTGCGAGTCCTGGTCGCGATGTCGGGCGGCGTCGACTCCTCCGTCGCCGCGGCGGTGCTGCGTGACGAGGGTCACGAGGTCGTGGGCTGCACGCTGCGGCTCTGGGGTGGCGAGTCCGACTCGGGGTGCTGCTCGGCCGCCGACGTCGACGACGCGCGTCGGGTCGCCCAGGTTCTCGGGATCGATCACCACGTGTTCAACCTGGCCGAGGAGTTCGACGCCCAGGTCGTCGATCCCTACGTCGCTGCGCACGCGAGCGGCACGACGCCCAATCCGTGCGTCGAGTGCAACCGCTCCATCAAGTTCGGCGCGCTCCTCGCCCGCGCCGAGCGCCTCGGCTTCGAGACGGTCGCGACCGGCCATCACGCGAGGGTGACGGCGACGCGGGCGGGCTTCGAGCTGCGTCGGGGCCACGACGCCGCCAAGGACCAGAGCTACGTGCTCGGCTTCTTGACCAGCGGTGTGCTCGCCCGGGTGCTGCTGCCGATCGGGACCATGACCAAGGCCGAGGTCCGCGAGCGCGCGCACGCGCTCGGCCTGCGGACAGCGGCGAAGCCGGACAGCCAAGAGGTGTGCTTCATCCCCCGAGGGCGCCGCGGCGGCTTCCTCGCGTCGCGCGCGACGCTCACCCCTGCGGCAGTGGTCGACCGGGGGACAGGAGCGAACCTCGGCACGGTGCCCGCGATCGAGCTCGTGACGGTCGGACAGCGCCGAGGCATCGGGCACGGCCCCGACGGCCAGCCGCGGTTCGTCGCCGACGTCGACGTGACCACGGCCACCGTGCTCGTCGGGCGCCGCGACGACATCGCCGTGACCGAGCTCGACGTGGATCGCGGCTCGGTCACATGGGCGCGCGGCGCGCTCGACGACGGTGCCCCGGTCCTTGTGCAGACCTCGGCGCATGGGACTCCGGCACTTGCGACGATGCGGCTCGCCGCGAGCGCCCGCCTCGAGCTCGAGGCGCCCACCCGACCGGTCGCCGCAGGGCAGCTGGCCGTCCTCTATGCCGCCGGCGATCCCGAGCTCGTCCTGGGCTCCGCGACGGTCGCGCGTCGGGTGCCAGCCCTCGCGTGAGCGACGACGCGGCGCGGATCGCACTCCTGAGAGAGGCGATCGCCCGGCACAACGAGGCGTACTTCGGCGACGACGCGCCGACCATCCCCGACGCGGACTACGACGCGCTGGTCGTCGAGCTGCGTCGGCTGGAGGCCTCGCACCCCGAGCTCGCCGCCGAGGACTCGCCCTCGGCCAGGGTCGGGGCCGCGACGAGCACCACGTTCTCCGCGGTCCGTCACCGCATCGCGATGATGAGCCTCGACAACGCGTTCGACGACGAGGAGCTGCGCGCATGGTCCGGGCGACTCGCGCGCGTGCTCTCGCTCGCCTCGCTCGACGACGTCCGCTTCTCGGTCGAGCCCAAGATCGATGGGCTTGCCATGTCCATCACCTACGAGCGCGGGCGCTACGTCCAGGCAGCGACGCGCGGCGACGGCCTCGTTGGCGAGGACGTGACGGCCAATGTGGCGACGATCCCATCGGTGCCGACGACGCTCGCGATCACGCCGCGCAGCGCGCCGAGCGTGCTCGAGGTGCGAGGCGAAGTCTTCCTTCCCCTGGCCCAGTTCGTCGCGCTCAACGAGCACCAGGCTGCTGAGGGACTCCGGCTCTTCGTGAACCCCCGCAACGCCGCAGCTGGGTCGTTGCGCCAGAAGGACCCGACGGTGACCGCCTCGCGTCCGCTCGCGTTCATCGCGTACCAGCTCGGCGCGCTCGAGTCAGCCAGATCGAGCCCCTTCGCGACGAGGTCGCACGAAGCCGCACTCACCGCGCTGCGCGACGCGGGCTTCCACACCGCTGCCGAGACGATCAGCCTCTTGGGTATCGACGCGGTCATCGAGCGCTGTGCGTGGATCGAGGCGCGCCGCCACGACTTCGATTACGAGGTCGACGGCGTCGTCGTGAAGGTCGACGACTTCGACCTGCGCGAACGGGCGGGCTCGACCTCGCGGGCACCGCGGTGGGCGATCGCGAGGAAGCTGCCGCCCGAGGAGCGCACGACGACGCTGCTCCGCATCGACGTGTCGATCGGACGGACCGGGCGTGCGACCCCCTACGCGGTGCTCGAGCCGGTCTTCGTGGGGGGATCGACGGTGTCGATGGCGACGCTGCACAACGAGGACCAGGTGCGCGNNCCGCTCGTGCGCCTCGAGGGCGAGTCCGACACCTACTGCACGAACCTCGACTGTCCTGCGCAGCGCGTCCAGCGCATCGCGCACTTCGCGTCACGAAGCGCGATGGACATCGAGGGTCTCGGCGAGCAGCGGGTGATCCAGCTCATCGAGGCCTCCTTGGTCGGTGACGTGGCCGACCTCTACGAGCTCACCGATGACCCGCTGCGCGGGCTCGAGGGGATGGGCGACCTGTCCGCGACGAATCTCGTGGCCGCGATCGACGAGTCCCGGTCGCGCCCGCTCAGCCGACTGCTCGTCGGCCTCGGGATTCGCCACCTGGGGCCGACGGGCGCCAAGGCGGTGGCGTCTGCGCTGGGCTCCCTCGGAGCCATCCGCGCCGCGGACGTTGACGTCCTCGCTGCGGTCGAGGGGATCGGCGAGATCATCGCGGAGAGCATCGCGACGTTCGTCCGCAACCCCCTGAACGCCGCGGTCCTCGACCGACTGGTCGAGCGAGGACTCAGCACCGCCGAGGTGCCGAACCGTGCCGATCTCGCGCCGACCCTCGCCGGCAAGGCGGTCGTCGTCACGGGCTCGGTGCCCGGCTACTCGCGCGACGAAGCGGTCGCCGCGATCGAAGCGCGCGGCGGCACTTCGCCTGGCTCGGTGTCGAAGAAGACGTTCTGCGTCGTCGTGGGCGAGAGCCCCGGTGCGTCCAAGCTCACGAAAGCGACCGACCTCGGAGTGACGATTGTTCCGGGCGAGCGCTTCGAGCAGCTGCTGCACACCGGCGACGCCTGAGCGCGTCCACCGAATCAGAGGTGCCGGTCAGTATCGTCAGTGCGGGGAACCATGCGCACGACCGACTCTCCGACCGGCCTCTTGCTCGGTGGCCGGTATCTGCTCACGCGCCCACTCGGGGCAGGCTCCTCGGCGACGGTGTACCTCGCTGAGGACCGCTCCCTGCGCCGCGAGGTCGCGGTCAAGATGCT
>PLCI01000041.1 GCA_003135595.1 Acidimicrobiaceae bacterium
CGCACCGCCGAGGAGATCAAGATCGCGCTCGGCTCGGCGTACCCGCTCGAAGAGGAGCTGCGCGCCGAGATCCGGGGCCGCGACCTCGTGACGGGGCTCCCGAAGACGATCCTCATCTCGACCGAGCAGATCCGCGAGGCCATCGAAGAGCCGGTCCAGGCGATCGTCGACGCGATCAAGGTCACGCTCGACCGGACCCCGCCCGAGCTGGCCGCGGACATCATGGACCAGGGGATCGTGCTGGCAGGCGGCGGTGCGCTGCTCCATGGCCTGGGCGCGCGGCTCGAGTCAGAGACCGCGATGCCCGTGCTCGTCGCCAGGGACCCTCTCAGCTGCGTGGCGATCGGGAGTGGACAGTGCCTCGAGGAGTTCGACGTCCTCAAGCGGGTGCTCATCACCTCCTCGTCGCGCTGACGCCGGGTCGCCCGTGGCGCCGACCAGGGGACGCCGTCGACTCCTGACACTCTCAGGCTTCCTCCTCGCTGCGCTCACGCTGCTCGCGATCGGAGGGCCGCTGCGCTCCGCGGGCTCCGGTCTGGCCCGCGCGATCGTCTCGCCGTTCGTCGACGTCGTCCGCGGGATCACCAAGCCGGTGGGCGAGACCTTCGCGGGCGCGTTCAACTACGCCGACGTGGTCGCCCAGAACCACCAGCTGGAGCGCGAGCTGGCGCTCCTCCAGCTCCAGCAACGCACCGAGGGATTCAATCAGACGCGGCTGAGCGAGCTGCTCGCGCTCGACCGGCTCCCGTTCCTCGGCGCGCTCCCGTTCGCCGTCGCCCAGACGAACTACGAGAACCTGTCCGACTTCACCGCGACCATCGAGATCGATGTGGGCTCGTCCGCAGGCGTGCTCGCGGGCATGCCCGTCGTCGGCGCGGGCGGCCTCGTCGGCATCGTCTCCTCGACGACGTCGGGGGGCGCGACGGTGACCCTGCTCACCGACGCGAGCCAGTCGATCGGCGTGACGTTCGGATCGGCGCACTTTCAGGCGGTCGTGCACGGCCAGGGCGCGGGCCAGGCGCTCGACGAGGACTTCGTCGCCCCCGGGACGCCGGTGCACAGGGGCGAGACGATGTACACGAGCGGGCTCCAGGGGGGCCTCTTCCCGGCGGGCATCCCGGTCGGCACCGTCGTAGGCACCCAGATCCACCGCGGCGCGACCGAGGTGTCGATCTCGGTCAAGCCGCTCGCCAACCTGAGTGCGCTCGACTACGTCGACGTCGTGCTGTGGGAGCCCGGCTCGTGACCGCCACGAAGTGGGCGTGGCTCCTCGCGGCCGGCCTGGTCATCGTCGTCGCGCAGCTGACGCTCGCCGACGAGCTGACGATCGCCGGCGTGCACGCCGAGCTGGTCTGGGTCCTGCCCGTGGCCGTCGGCCTCGCGGCGGGGACAAGGGCTGGCATGGCGGCGGGGCTCGCGGGCGGGGCGGTCGCCGACCTGTTCCTGCCGACGCCCTTCGGCCTGACCGCGCTGGCCGGGGTGCTGCTCGGGTTCTCGGTCGGCCGGCTCGGCGAGGAGGGGATCGGCGACCTCAGCGGCTCGGCGTGGTGGGTCGCGCCATCGATCGCGTTCGGTGGGGGGCTTGTCGCCCCCGTCCTCTTCGCGATCTTGGGGGCGGCACTCGGCCACCGCTCCTATCTCTCCGTGACGCTCGGGGTCGTCTGCGTACTCGACGCGGTCGCGTGCGCGCTGCTCGTGCGTCCCGTCATGCGCGTCCTCGGGTCCCACGTCGTCGACGACTCGTCGCGCGCCGGTCCCCTCGAGCCCGTTCGGGGGACCCTGTGAGCCGCGCGGGCTGGCGGCAGCGCGGGCTGCCACGCGAGCGACGCGTCCGCTGGCCCGCGATGCGCGGTGTCAAGGCCACGCGCATCACCGAGCGCAAGGGCCCCACGCTCCCGAACCCCCTCGCAGCACCCGAGGACGTGGGCTCGCGGCCCGACGTCCGCCTCTGGGTCGTCGGAGCGGTCTTCGTGATGCTGTTCTCGTTGATGGGCGTGCGGCTCGCGTTCCTCCAGATCGTCCAGCACACCCAGTACCTGGAGACGGTCGCGGCGAACTCGCTGCGCGTCGCGACTGTGCCCGCACCCCGCGGCGACATCCTCGCGCGCAATGGGACCGTGCTCGTGTCCAACACCGTGCACCAAGAGCTCGTCATCTCTCGCGCCGAGGCGACGTTCTATCCCGGGATCATCGGGCGCGTCGCCGCGCTCGCCGGCGTGACGCCGCGCTCCGTCGTGCTCGCGCTCAAGAGCAACCAGTACAACCAGTACGAGCCGGTGCCGATCCTGTCGGACACCCCGACGGCGGTGATCGTCTACCTCGAAGAGCACGCCGCGGAGTTCCCCGGCGTGTCGGTCCAGACCATCACCGAGCGCAAGTACCCCGTCGGCGGGGCGCTCGCACCGCACTTGCTCGGCTACGTCCGCCCGATTACCACGGCCGAGTACGCGTTGCTCGCGTCCAAGGGCTACTCGTTGACCGCGGTCATTGGCCAGACCGGCATCGAGAGCTTCTACGACAACTACCTCCACGGCGTCGACGGCGTGAAGAAGATCCTGGTCGACGCCGCGGGCATCCCCCTTCAGACGGTCTCGAACGTCCCTGCGACGGTGGGCGACTCGGTCCAGCTCAACATCGACGCCTCCCTCCAGGCATTCGTCACACAGGCTCTGGCAGCGGACATCCACCGGGTGCGCAACACGAAGGACCCGCGCTCGGGCCTCTACCCGCCGGCGGTCGACGGCGCGGTCGTGGTCCTCGACCCGCGCAACGGCCACGTGCTCGCGATGGCGAGTTACCCCTCGTACAACCTCAACGCGTGGGTGGGTCGGCTCTCCCAGTCCAAGTACAACCAGCTCGTCGCCTCCAAGGCGCTGGACAACAACGCGGTGAACGGCACGTTCACCCCGGGGTCGACGTTCAAGCTGATCACGGCGACCGCCGCGCTCGACGACCACCTGATCTCGCCGTTCCAGTACGTGGACGACACCGGCGCGTTCACCGTGCCGGGCTGCCTGCAGGGCGGGGCGGGCTGCGTGTTCCACGACGACGAGACGTCGGGGCTGGGCCTCGTCGACCTGCCGCTCGCGATCACCGAGTCGTCGGACTACTACTTCTACAACCTCGGCTACCTGTTCTGGTCACAGCACGTCAACCTCGGCAGCGCGTACCGCTACGGCGCGACGCCGGTCCAGGACATCGCGGCGGCCTACGGCCTCGACGGACCGACAGGGATCGACCTGCCCTACGAGTCATCGAGCATCGTGGACAGCCCCCTCGTCCACGCCAACGAGCACCGTCAGTACCCGACGCTCTATCCGAACGGGAGCTGGTACACGGGTGACAACATCGAGATGGCATTCGGCCAGGGCGGCACCACGCTCACGCCGCTCGGGCTCGCCAACGCCTACGCGACCTTCGCGAACGGCGGGACCCGCTACATCCCCGAGGTCGCAGCCGCCATCCTCTCGCCTGGCGGCAAGGTCCTCATTCGCTACGGCCCGAGGATCGCGGGCCGCGTCCCGCTGCCGCCGTCCACGCGCAACCCGATCCTCCAGGGCCTGCTCGGCGTCGTGAACAGCCCGAGCGGCACGGGGTACTCGGCGTTCCACGCCTACGCGAACTTCAACCTCAACAGCTTCCCGATCGCGGGCAAGACAGGCACCGCGACCGTGCTCTTGGGCACGCGCAAGCTGGAGCCCAACAGCTGGTTCGCCGGGTTCGGGCCTGTCTACTCGCCCCGCTACGTCGTGCTGTGCGTGATCGGTCAGGGCGGCTACGGCGCGAACGCCGCCGCCCCTGTCGTCGCCCAGACCTTCGACTACCTCGTCGCGCACCCGGTGGGCCCGCTCGTGCTCCCGACGGGCCAGCGCACGACAACCCACCATCCGTGAGCGCGCGGCATCCCTAAGGTGGCGCGATGACGACGGTGTGGGACCGCGTCGAGCCGCTCCTGTGGCACGTGGAGAAGCCCGCGCGCTACATCGGCGGCGAGGACGGGTCGTTCCGCGACGACAAGGGCGACGACGCGGTGCGCTGGCTGC
>PLCI01000007.1 GCA_003135595.1 Acidimicrobiaceae bacterium
GAGCTCGCTCGATGCCGCGCGGCGAGCGCGGGCGTCCTCGACGCGGTCTGCGAGGACGTGACCAGGACCTGTGAGTCCGCGACCTGACGAGTGCCGGCCCGGCCCACAGCCACGAGACGTGGCGTCTCAGGGCGCGTGCGAGGTGCGCAGCGACTCGGCCGTGAGCTGGGCGTAGCGGGGCTTGATCACCGAGTCGATGAGGGCGAGTCGCTTGTCGAACGGGCAGAACGCGGACTTCATCGCGTTGAGCGTCAGCCACTCGAGGTCGGCGAAGCCCCAGCCGAACACCTCGCACAACGAGCCCATCTCCTTCGACATCGTGACGTCGCTCATGAGCCGGTTGTCCGTGTTCAAGGTCACGCGGAAGCGCAGCCGGCGCAGCAGCTCGATCGGATGCTCTTTGAGCGACCGCACGGCGCCCGTGTGGACGTTGGACGTCGGGCACATCTCGAGGGGGACCCGCCGGTCCCGCACGTAGGACGCCAGGCGTCCGAGCGCGACCTCGCCGTTCGTCGCCACGGTGATGTCGTCGACGATCCGCACCCCGTGGCCGAGCCGCTCGGCGTTGCACCACTGGAGGGCCTCCCAGATGGACGGGAGCCCGAACGCCTCGCCCGCGTGCAGCGTGGCGTGGAAGTTCTCGCGCTGGATCAGCTGGAACGCGTCGAGGTGCCGCGTCGGGGGGTAGCCCGCCTCCGCGCCCGCGACGTCGAACCCGCACACGCCCGCGTCGCGGAACGCGACGGCGAGCTCGGCGATCTCCAAGGACCTGGCCGCGGTGCGCATCGCGGTCAGCAATGCGCGCACGACGATCGGGGAGCGGTTCGCCGCCGCGGCAGCCATCCCGGCCTCGAAGCCGGAGAGCACCGACGTGACCACGGTCTCGAGCTCGAGCCCGCCCTCGGTGTGCAGCTCGGGCGCGAAGCGCACCTCGGCGTACACCACGCCGTCGGCCGCGAGGTCCTCGACGCACTCTGTGGCCACGCGCTCGAGCGCGTCCTTGGTCTGCATGACCGCGACGGTGTGGGTGAAGCCCTCGAGGTACCGCACGAGATCGCGTCGCGGCACGTCGCTCGCGAACCACTGCGCGAGCGCCACCGGCTCGGTCGTCGGCAGCCCCTGGTAGCCGCACTGCTTCGCGAGCTCGATCACGGTCTCGGCTCGGAGACCGCCGTCGAGGTGGTCGTGCAAGAGCACCTTCGGCGCGCGAAGGAGCTGGTCGCGGGTCGGCACGCCCGGAGCGTAACGTCCGCCCGCGCGGCGGTGCTCCTAGGCGGTCACGCGGTCGATGACGAGCGGCGGGGGCGCATAGGCATCGTCGGAGATCGAGATCGACCCGTGCAGCGCGGCGAGCGCGCGGGGGATCGACGACCCGTCCTCGGTGTGCAGCTCGAGGAGGGGCTCGCCACGACCGACCGCGTCCCCGGGGCGCGCGCGCAGGAGCACGCCGGCCGTCGCGCTCACGGCGTCCTCCTTGCGAGCCCGACCCGCGCCGAGCCGCCACGCGGCGACGCCGACCGCGAGCGCGTCGACGCCGTGCACGACGCCGTCTCGCTCCGCGGTCACGGTCTGGACGATCGACGCGGTCGGCATCGAGGCGTCGGGATCGCCGCCCTGAGCCGCGATCATCTCGCGGTAGACGCGCATCGCGGAGCCGTCGGCGAGCCGCGCCGCGGGGTCGACTCCCGTGATGCCGGCGAGCGACAGCATCTCGGTGGCAAGCGCAAGGGTGATCTCGACCACGTCGGGCGGGCCGCCACCCTCGAGGACCTGGATCGACTCGGTCACCTCGAGCGCGTTGCCGGCCGCGAACCCGAGCGGCACGTCCATCGAGGTGAGCACCGCAACGGTGCGGACCCCGTGGTCGCGTCCGAGCCGGACCATGGTGGCAGCCAGCTCGCGCGCCTGGTCCTCGCGCTTCATGAACGCCCCGGACCCGACCTTGACGTCGAGCACCAGGCCCGAGGTGCCCTCAGCGATCTTCTTCGACATGATCGACGCGGCGATCAGCGGGATCGACTCGACGGTGCCCGTCACGTCCCGCAGGGCGTAGAGCTTTCGGTCCGCAGGGGCGAGCTCCGCGCCCGCGGCGCAGATCACGCAGCCGACGGACTCGAGCTGGTCGAGGATCTCTCGGTTCGTGAGCGAGGCGCGCCACCCCGGGATCGACTCCAGCTTGTCGAGCGTGCCCCCCGTGTGGCCGAGCCCCCGCCCCGACAGCTGGGGGACCGCAGCCCCGCAGGCCGCCACGAGCGGCGCGAGGATGAGCGAGACCTTGTCGCCCACCCCACCGGTCGAGTGCTTGTCGACNNGAGCGACGACAGGTCGAGCCGATCGCCCGAGTCGATCATCGCCTTCGTCCAGGCGGCGAGCTCTCGCGGTGACAGGCCGTTCAGCACGATCGCCATGAGCAGTGCCGACACCTGCTCGTCAGCGACCTCGCCGCGGACGTAGGCGCTGAGCAGCCACGCGATGTCGTCGTCGCCGAGTGCGCCCCGGTCGCGCTTGGCTGAGATGAGCTCGACGATGTCGCGGTGCGCGGTCG
>PLCI01000044.1:0-137 GCA_003135595.1 Acidimicrobiaceae bacterium
TCGTGCGCAAGCGCATCGTCGAGGACGGAGTCCGCATCGACGGGCGCTCCACCGACGAGATCCGCCCCCTGACCGCCGAGGTCGACCTCTTCCCGACGGTCCACGGCTCGGCCTTGTTCCAGCGCGGCGAGACCCAG
>PLCI01000044.1:163-9898 GCA_003135595.1 Acidimicrobiaceae bacterium
AACTTCCCGCCGTACTCGACGGGGGAGACCGGCCGCGTCGGCGCTCCCAAGCGGCGCGAGATCGGGCACGGCATGCTGGCTGAGCGCGCGCTCGTTCCGGTGCTCCCGTCCCAGGAGGACTTCCCCTACACGCTGCGTCTCGTCTCTGACGTCATGGCGTCCAATGGCTCGACGTCGATGGCGTCGGTCTGCGGGTCGACGCTGTCGCTGATGGCCGCGGGCGTCCCGATCAAGGCGCCCGTCGCGGGCATCGCGATGGGACTCGTCTACGACGAGGGGCGCTACGTCACCCTGACCGACATCCTTGGTGCTGAGGACGCGTTCGGCGACATGGACTTCAAGGTCGCCGGGACCGCCGACACCGTCACGGCTCTGCAGCTCGACACAAAGATCGACGGGCTGCCGTCTGAGGTGCTCGCCAAGGCGCTCGACCAGGCCAAGGTCGCGCGACTACTGATCCTCGACGTCATCACCGCGGCGATCGCTGAGCCGCGCGAGCAGGTCGCCGACGGCGCGCCCAAGATCGTCAGCTTCGAGATCCCGATCGACAAGATCGGCGAGGTCATCGGGCCAAAGGGCAAGGTCATCAACACGCTGCAGCAGGAGACCGGCGCGGACATCGCGGTCGACGACGACGGCATGGTCGGGACGGTCACGATCGGGGCGAAGGACGGCCTCGCGGTGACGGAGGCCAAGCGGCGCATCGAGATGATCCTGGACCCGCCGANNGACGGCCTGCTGCACATCTCCAAGCTCTCCTCGCTCGCCGGCGGCAAGCGCGTGAACCAGGTGGAGGACGTGCTGGCGCTGGGCCAGTCGCTCGACGTCAAGGTCGACGACATCGATCCGCAGGGCAAGGTCTCGCTCTCGATCGCAGGCGATGCCTCGGGCGACGCCGCACCGTCGGCGCCGAGGCGCTCGGATCGCCCCGAGTCGCGCCCCGCCCCGCGGCCCGCGAGCGCCAGCGTCCAGGGCTCGTCCAGCGACGCGCCGCGCGCGGCGTCCTTCGAGGAGACCTTCGAGGCCCAGCTCGCGAACGAGCTCGGTGACCTCGGCCCCGCGAGCCAGCCGTTCAGCGAGGACGACGGGGCTCGGCGCCCGAGGAACCCCCGCCGCCGCAGGTAGCCCCCGCCGTGGGGGCCGCCAGCGGTGCGGTCACGGAGCGCCTCGACAACGGGTGCCGCGTCGTGACCGAGGTGGTCGACGGCGCGCGCTCCGCGTCGCTCGGCGTGTTCGTGGCGGTCGGGTCGCGCCACGAGCCCGCGGCGGTCGCCGGCTCGTCGCACTTCCTGGAGCACCTGCTCTTCAAGGGGACGGACCGCCTCGACGCGGTGACGATCGCCGAGTCGCTCGATCGCGTCGGCGGCCAGTCGAACGCCTTCACGGCCCGCGAGCAGACGTGCTTTTGGATCCGGCTCCTCGGCGAGGACATCGCCGTCGGCTTGTCGATCCTCGGGGAGATCGTGAGCGACCCCGCCCTGCGCGACGCCGACGTGAGCGCCGAGCGGACCGTGATCGAAGACGAGATCCTCGGCGCGCACGACGACCCCGGGAGCGTGGCCGCGGAGCGCTTCTTCGAGCTCGTGTTCCCCGGGCACCCGCTCGGTCGCGACCCGCTGGGCACGCTCGAGACCGTGCGCCGGATCAAGCCCGACGACGTGCAGCGCTTCTTCGCGAGCCACTACGGCCCGGGGAACCTCGTCGTCGCCGCCGCCGGGGACGTGGACCACGCCGCGGTCGTGAAGGCCGTGGCGATGTGGCCGACGCGAGCCGGCGCGGCGCGCGACGACGGAGCGGCACCGGTCCCCGCGCACGCCCACCGCGAGGTCCTGCACGCGCCGACCGAGCAGTCCCAGGTGGTCATCGGCGTGCGGATCCCCCCTCGGAGCGACCCGTCGCGCGACGCCTACCGCGTCTATGACCAGCTGCTCGGCGGCGGGCTGTCGTCGCGCCTGTTCACGTCCATCCGAGAGCGACACGGCCTCGCGTACCAGGTGTACTCCGAGCGCGCGCAGTTCACCGACGCCGGGTGCCTCTGCGTCGCGGCGGGGACGGCCCCCGAGCACATCGACCGCGTCGTCGACCTCGTCGGCATCGAGGTCGACGACCTCGCGGGCGGCGGGGCGACGGCTCGGGAGGTCGACATCGCGCGCCAGTCGCTGCGCGCGGACGCGCTGCTCGCCGTCGAGGACTCGAGCCACGTGATGTCGCGGATCGGCGGTGCACTCGTCGTCGACGAGCCGGTCCGCACCCTCGACGAGACGCTCGAGAGGATCGCCTCGGTGACGCTCGCGGACGTCGAGCGCGTCGCCCAGCACGTCGCGGCCAGCCCGAGGACGCTCGTCATCGTCGGTCCTTTCGACGACGCCGCATCGGGCGCGCGTCTCGAGGGCCCCGGGTGGCGGGGCGCCTGACGGCGAGACGGCCACGGGCACGACGCACACCGTTCGGTAGTGTCCGACCGTGCGACGCGTGGGGGTGGTGGGCGCCGCCGGCAAGATGGGGACCGCGGCGATCGCGGCTATCCGGTCCGCCGGCGACCTCGAGCTCACCGCGATCGTCACGCGTGACGGGGGCCTGCGGCTCGACGGCGCGGCCCGGTCCGCATCGGTCGAGGAGCTCGACCCGGGGGCCGTCGACGTGCTCGTCGACCTCACCGTGGCCGAGGTGGCCCGCCGGACGATCGCCTGGGCGTGCGAGCACGGCACCGACGCGGTCATCGGCACGAGCGGGCTCACCGACGNNCAGGCCGCGGGCTACTTCGACAGCGTCGAGATCATCGAGCTGCACCACGACCGCAAGCGCGACGCCCCGTCGGGCACCTCGATCGCGACGGCGAGCGCGCTGGCAGCAGCACGCCGCGCCCGCGGGATGCCCGACCTCTCGGACCCGACGGTGAGCCAGACGATCCCCGGCTCGCGGGGCGCGGCGGGGCCGGGCGGCGTGCGCGTGCACAGCGTCCGACTCCCCGGGCTCCTCGCGCACCAAGAGGTGCACTTCGGCAGCCCAGGCGAGGGCCTCGTGCTGCGCCATGACAGCTACGACCGCGCGAGCTTCATGCCCGGCCTCGTGCTCGCGCTGCGCCGCATCGACCGGATCGCCGGGGTGCAGGTCGGCCTCGAGCACGTGCTCGACGAATGATCGCGCCCGCGCGGCTCGAGGTGCGTGAGCGCATCTTGGAGGGCACGAGCCGCGCGATCTGCGCGGGCGGGGTGCGCCAGACCTCACTCACGGAGATCGCGCGCGAGTCGGGCTGCTCGCGCGCGACGATCTACCGGCACTTCCCCGGCGGACGCGACGAGCTGCTGGACGCCCTCGTCGCCTTCGAGCACCGGCGCTTCTTCGTCCGCCTCGGCCAGGCAGTCGAGAGCGCGACGACGCTCGAGGAGGTCGTCGAGCGCGGGCTCATGGTCGCGCACCGGGCGCTCCTCGAGCTCGAGGTGCTCCAGATCGTGCTCCGCGAGCAGCCCGAGCTCTTGGAGCCGACGCTCGTGCGCGCGAGCCAGCCGACGCTCCAGCTCGTCGCGGACTTCCTCACGCCGTACCTGGCCGCGCACGGCGTGCGCGACGAGGCGACGCGCGCGGCGCACGCTGACTACCTCGCGCGCATGGTGCTCAGCTACATGTCGGCCCCCGGCAGGTTCGACCTCACCGATGCCGAACAGGTGCGCGACCTCGTGCGCTGCGAGCTGCTGGCCGGCCTCGGGGCCCACGGCCAATGAGCGGCTCGGGCGACGCGGTGGCCGCCAGCACGCGCGAGCGCGTCATCGCCGCGACGCTTCGCTGCCTCGCGGCACAGGGCCTGCGGCGCACGACCGTCGACGACGTCGCGGTCGAGTCGGGGATCTCGCGCGCCACGCTCTACCGCGCTTTCCCCGGCGGTCGCGACACCATCGTCGCGTCCGTCGTCGAGGCCGAGCTCGAGGCCCTGACCGCGACGATCGAGCGGGCCGTGGACGGCGCTTCGGACCTGCGAGGCGCCCTGTCGAGCGTGATCAACGCCGCGGCGGTCTGGCTCACGGCCGACGAGGCGATCGCCACGCTCATGTTCAACGATCCCGCCGCCCTGCTCACCCACCTCGAGTTCGAGCAGATGGACCGGACCTTGGCGGTCGCGAGCTCGCGGCTCGCCCCGCTGCTCGCGCGCTTCCTCGATCAGGCGACCGCCGAGCGCGTGGGGGAGTGGGTGACGAGGCTGGTCGTGTCGTACCTGCTGTTCCCCTCCGACGAGATCGACCTCTGCGACCTCGCGGGGGCGGGCGCCCTCGTCGAGCGCCACGTGCTGCCCGCGCTCGCCGCCCTGCGTGTCGGTGCCCCGGGCTGAGACAATGTCGACAGAAGTGTCTTAGAGGTGCAAGACTGCCCGGAACTTGAGGAGGGCCCCATGACCGTCACCGACAGCTCTGACACGAGGAAGTCCAACCTCGAGCTCATCGGCCGCGACGAGGTGAACGACCACGTCGAGATCTACTCGCTCATCGGGGCCGAAGAGGCAAACAAGCGCCACGCAGTCGAGGACAACTGCAAGGCGGAGTTCACCTGGGACTACACCAAGGGTGCGCGCCCGAAGCTCGACAAGCTCTACGAGAAGGCCAAGGGCGCGCAGTGGAACGGCCGCACGGACCTGCCCTGGGAGACCGAGGTCGACCAGGAGCGCCTCGCCCACGAGATCTACAAGGAGGGCGGGAAGGGCAACATGGCCAACCCGGACCTCACGGGCACCTCGCTCGAGAAGTGGGGCGAGAAGGAGTGGGTCAGGTTCAACATCGAGCAGCAGAACTGGACGCTCAGCCAGTTCATGCACGGCGAGCAGGGCGCGCTCATGTGCACCGCCAAGATCGTCGAGACCGTGCCGTGGATCGACGCGAAGTACTACGCGGCCACCCAGGTCGTCGACGAGGCCCGCCACGTCGAGGTCTTCAGCCGCTACCTCCAGGAGAAGTGCTCCGGGCACTACCAGGTAAACGGCCACCTCTCCTTGCTGCTCGACGACATCATCCGCGACGAGCGCTGGGACATGACCTACCTCGGCATGCAGGTGATGGTCGAGGGCCTCGCGCTCGCCGCCTTCAGCTTCATGCACCAGCTCACCCCGGAGCCATTGCTGAAGAAGCTGCTGCGCTACGTCATGGCCGACGAGGCGCGGCACGTCGCGTTCGGCGTGCTCAGCCTCTCGGAGGTCTACGAGCAGCTGAGCGCGCCCGAGATTCGCGAGCGCCAGGAGTTCGCCTACGAGGCCGCGGTCCGCATGCGCGACCGCATGGCGGGCCAGGAGGTCTGGGACCGGCTCGGCATCTCGCCGACCGAGGCCGCGAAGCTCGCCGCCCAGGACCCCCAGCGCGGCGAGTTCTCGACGGTCCTGTTCTCCAAGATCGTGCCGAACTGCAAGAAGCTCGGGCTGCTCGACGCGGCCGATGGCTGGCTGCGGACGAAGTTCACCGAGATGGGCGTCATCGCCTTCGAGGACTACGTCGACACGACCCTCGAGATGGACCAGGCCTCCGACGGCAGCCCCGTCATGAGGGACGACCTCTAATCGCCACTGGTAGGTTCCGCACATGAGCGAGGCGCGGTTCGGCCGGCTGCTGACCGCGATGGTGACGCCGTTCGACGACGCCGGGGGCCTCGACCTCGACGGCGCGCGCGACCTCGCGAGGTGGCTCTGCGAGCACGGCTCTGACGGCCTCGTGATCGCGGGCACCACAGGCGAGGGCCCCGTGCTCAGCGACCACGAGAAGCTGGACCTGTTCGCGGCGGTCGCCGGGGCCGTGTCGGTGCCCGTGATCGCGGGGACCACCTCCAACAACACCGCGCACGACGTCGAGCTCACCGCGAAGGCGGCCGCCACGGGTGTCGCCGGGGTGCTCGCGCTGTGCCCGTACTACTCGCGCCCCTCACAGGCCGGCATCGCCGCGCACCTCGCCGCGGTGGCGGCGTCGACCGAGCTGCCCGTGATGGTCTACGACATCCCGGTGCGCACGGGCCGCCGCATCGACCCGGCGACNNGCGGGTTCGAGGTCTACTCGGGCGACGACGCGCTGGTGCTGCCGTACCTCTCGATCGGGGCGGTCGGCCTCGTCTCGGTCGCCTCGCACTGGTGCGGGACCGAGCTCGCGAACGTGATCGCCCTGTTCGAGAAGGGCGACCATGAGGCGGCGGTCGCCCAGCAGGCCCCGCTGCTCGACTCGTTCGGCTTCATGAGCTCGGAGCGCTGGCCCAACCCGTTGCCTGCCAAGGCCGTGCTGCGCGCCTTAGGACTCGCCGTCGGCCAGTGCCGGCTGCCGCTCGGGCCGTCAGACGCAGCGCTCGACGCGGCAGCCCAGGCGCTCGCCGCGACGTACCCCGCCCTCCATGCCTGACGCGGCCGTCCGCGTCACGTTCCTTGGCGGGCTCGGCGAGATCGGGAGGAACTGCTGCGCCGTCGAGGTCAACGGCAGGCTCCTCGTCATCGACGTCGGTCTCATGTTCCCCGAGCCGGACATGTACGGCGTCGACATCATCCTGCCGGAGTTCACCTGGCTGCTCGCCAACCGCGACCGCGTCGACGCGATCCTGCTCACCCACGGCCACGAGGACCACACCGGAGGGCTGCGCTACCTGCTCGGCGACCTGCGCGTCCCCGTCTACGGCTCGGCGCTGACCCTCGGCTTCGCGACGCACCGCCTGGACGAGGGCGGGCTCGCGAAGGACACCGAGTTCATCGAGGTCGCCGACAACGAGCGTCGGCGGATCGGACCGTGCGACGTCGAGTTCATCCCCGTCACGCACTCGGTGCCGAGCGCCTTCGCGCTCGCCCTGCACACACCCCAGGGCATCGTCGTGCACTCCGGGGACTTCAAGCTCGACCAGCTCCCGATCGACGGGCGCAGGACCGACCTCTCGCGGCTTGCCGCCCTCGGTGACGAGGGCGTCGCGCTGCTGCTCTCGGACTCGACCAACGCCGAGGAGCCCGGCTTCACTGACTCGGAGTCGACGGTCGGGCCAGCGCTTCGCCGCCTCTTCTTGGAGCGGCCGACGCGCCGCCTCATCGTCGCGTGCTTCGCCTCGCACCTGCACCGCATCCAGCAGGTACTCGACGCCGCGAGCGCGCAGGACCGAACCGTCGTGCTGCTCGGCCGCTCGATGCTGAAGAACGTCGAGCTGGGCCGCCGCCTCGGCGCGCTGCGCGTGGAGGGGACGAAGTTCGCCGACGCCGCGGCGCTCGACCGGCTCAAGCCCTCCGAGGTGCTCGTCGTGTGCACGGGCTCGCAGGGTGAGCCGCTGTCCGCGCTCTCGCGGCTCGCGTCGGGCGACATGCGCCAGCTCGACCTCGGCCCCGACGACACGGTGATCCTCTCCTCGCATCCGATCCCCGGCAACGAGTTCTCGGTCGGCCGGGTGATCGACGACCTGCACCGGCGTGGCGCCGAGGTGCTGCACTCCGCCCACGAGCGGGTCCACGTCTCGGGCCACGCGCGCCAGGGCGAGCTGCGCACCTTCCTGCAGCTCATCCGTCCCGCGGCGTTCATCCCGGTCCACGGCGAGTACCGCCACCTCGTGCACCACGCGGCGATCGCGCGACGCATGGGCGTGCCCGACGAGGGCGTGCTGCTGTGCGAGGACGGCGACTCGGTGGTGCTCGACGAGACGGGGCTGCATCGCGGGCCTGAGGTGCCCGCGGGCTTTCACTACGTCGACGGGCACACCGGTGACGTCGACGAGCGACCGCTCGAGGACCGCCGCATGCTCGCGAACGAGGGCGTGGTGCTCGTCGCAGCGGGGGTGGACGCGGAGAACGCCAAGCTCGTCGCGTGGCCGACGGTGTCGACGAGGGGCTGGTTCGACGGCGAACAGGAGGCGACGCTGCGCGCACGGTGTGCCGAGCTGGTCGCCAAGGCGCTCGAGGACGCGCTCGCGTCGGGCATGCACGACACCGACTCGCTCAATCGAGTCGCCAAGCGCACCGTCGGGCGATTCATCGGCCAGTCGACCCGGCGCAAGCCCGTCATCCTCTGCGCGGTCGTCTCACTCTGACTCGGCGGCATCCTCGCGTGGCGGCTCGCCGTTGGACTCGTTGGCGCGATCCTCGCGCCAGTAGGGCTTGGCCGCGATGCGCGACGCCTCGATCCCGCGGGCAGGGAGCCCCGCGACCACGGTGCGCGTGAAGGCGAGCTCGCCGAAGACGTAGGCGGCGACCGGCTCCTCCTCGAGCAGCTTCACCGTGGCGTCGAGCACCTTCTCGCGCCACGCCTCGTCGTCCTCTTGGAGGACGTGGTGGCGAACAATCACGTCCTCGGCGCACTTCGGCGCGATCGCGGCGCTGTGCTCGTAGCTGGCCGCTGCCGGCATGACCACGACCGTGGCAACGAGCGACGGCGCGCTGAGCGCCTCGGCCATGACGCACATGGCCGCGACCCCAGCGGCGTCCACCACGAACAGGTGCGCCGCGGCCGACTCGTCGAGGGCGATCTTGCCGCGCGGCCCGACGGCGTCCACGCGGTCGCCGACCGAGGCGGCGCTCGCCCAGATCCCCCCTGGGCCGTCGGTGTCGACCGTCACCCACAGGGTGATCGTCGAGGACGCCGGTTCGATCCGGCGCACGGTGTAACGCCGCCAGCGGGCTGCGGCGTCGCGGGGCGGCACCGAGACCATGACGTCCTGGCCGGGCCACGGTGAGAACCCCGCGAGGTCGCCCGCCAAGGTGAGCTCGCGGATCCCCGCTGCGACGTCCGAGGTCGCCGTGACGGCGAGGTCGAGCGCCACGGCCCCCTCGAGGCGTGCGGCGATGGTCGTTGCGTGCTCTGAGGGCGGTGCCATAGGGCCGCGAGCATACGGCCGTGGTACGGCTCGAACGGTCCGCGCCGGTAGGTTGGTCAGGTTGTGGCGACCTCGAAGCGCACGCACAGCGCTGCTCGCAGACGCCCCGATCCATCCTCGAAGGGGACGCGGCGTCAGGCCGACGACGCCGAGGTCGGACTCTTTGCGAGGCACCGGCGCGACCTGTGGATCGTGGCGGTCGCCACCGTCGGCGCGCTCCTCGCGCTCGCGGTCTGGTTCGACGCTCTCGGCCTTGTGGGGCGCGGCGCGGACACCGCGCTCGCCTACCTGATCGGCTGGGCGAGGTTCCTCGCGCCACTCGGCCTGCTCGCCGCCGCCGGTGTCCTGCTCGCTGGCCGCAAGAGCCTGGACCCGATGCGCGTGTCGATCGGCGGGGGCCTCGTCTTGCTGTCGGTGTGCGGCCTGTCCGACATCGCGGCATCCCGCCCCGGCCTGGGTGCGTCGCACGCGGCCCTCGCCTCGGGTGGCGGCTGGCTGGGCGTCGGGGTCGGCGGGGGGCTCTCGAGCGCCATCGGGGCAGCGGGCGCCGCCGTCATCCTGCTTGCCGCCTCGCTGCTCGGCATCGTGCTGCTCACCGGCCTCACCCTTCGCGCGCTCTACCGCGGCGTGACGACGGGAGCGGCCGAGGGCGCGCGGCACTTCACTCGCTGGTGGGCCGGTGGCACGCTCCTGCGCCGACCGTCCCGATCGCGCCGCGACGCCGACGACGAGTTCGACGACGAGGAGTACGAGGACGACGCCGTCGACGAAGTCGATGACGACGACGTCGCCGACGACGAGGACGAGGGCGGGTACGACGACGAGGTCGACGAGATCCCGCCGACCCGTGAGGTGCGCGTGGCGGCCACGGCGCGCGCGCGACCGGTGCCCGCGACCGGCGAGATCCACGAAGGCGAGTGGGTCCTGCCGGACCTCTCC
>PLCI01000133.1 GCA_003135595.1 Acidimicrobiaceae bacterium
GGACGCGGCCTGCGCGTGGGCATTGCGTGCTCGAGATTCAACGGGGGGATCACGACGCGTCTGCTCGACGGTTGCCTCGAGGGCCTGGCCGCAGCGGGGGTGGACAAGGCCGACATCACCGTCGCTTGGACCCCGGGGGCGTTCGAGCTCCCGCTCCTCGCCCAGGCGTTCGCGACCGCCTCGGTGCCCGCCGACGCGGTCGTGTGCCTCGGGGCGGTCATCCGCGGGGAGACCGGCCACTACGACGTGGTCGCGGGGCAGTGCGCACAGGGCATCCAGAACGTCGCGTGTGACACCGGCGTGCCGGTGATCTTCGGCGTGCTGACGTGCGAGTCGCTGGGCCAGGCGCTCGAGCGCTCCGCGCCCGACGAGACGAACAAGGGCCTCGAGTCAGCGACTGCCGCAGTCGAGATGGCGCGCCTGCTCGCGGACGGGCGCCTGAGGTGACCGTGCCCCACCCAGTCGGCGAGACACGCGGCGGCGTCGTCGCGGTGTTCGACGAGCGCGTCGGGCTCGGCGAGATCGCACTCGACGACGGGCGCCTGGTCGGGTTCCACAGCACCCAGCTCGAGGACGGCTCGCGGCGGGTCCAGGTGGGCGCGCGGGTCGCTGCGCGGGTGCTCCGATGGCATCGAGGCGAGCTCGAAGCGACCAACGTGACGACTCGGTGACGTGGATACACCGGCTACTGGGCCGCGCATTGGGCGGCCTGCTAGCGTGAGAGTTGAAGTGATAAAGCGGAGCCGCTATGGCGGCTTCCACCCGGCCACCGCGTGCGAGTGCGACGGGTATAGGTGCGCTCAGCGCGGCTCCGCCACATTGGGGCATCCCCACGGGTGTCCCTGACCAAAGGAGCGCCCTATCGCAACACCGACCCCAGACCTCAGGATCAACGATCGCATCCGCGTCGAGCAGGTTCGACTCGTCGATCAAGAGGGACAGCAGCTGGGAATCCGCTCGACGCGAGAGGCCCTCGAGCTGGCACGGGCAGAGGATCTCGACCTCGTCGAGGTGGCACCGACCGCGAACCCGCCCGTCTGTCGGATCATGGACTACGGGAAGTTCAAGTTCGACGAGGCCCAGAAGGCCAAGGAGTCGCGTCGCAAGTCCCAGGGAGCGGGCATCAAGGAGATGAAGTACCGCCCGAAGATCGGGCCTGGCGACTTCGACACCAAGACTCGGCTCGTCGCAAAGTTCCTCGATGAGGGTCACAAGGTCAAGATCACCATCATGTTCCGGGGCCGAGAGGTCTTCCATCCCGAGCTCGGGAAGCGGATCCTCGACCGTGTCGCCGAGACGATCGGCGAGGGGGCCAAGATCGAGGCCGACGCGCGGCTCGACGGCCGCAACATGACGATGGTCCTCGCGCCGGACAAGCGCCCGAAGCCGCCGAAGGCGAGCCGTGACGCCGACGCCGAGCCCTTGCTGAACGGGGCCGTGCCGCCGTCGCAGAACGGCGCAGCCACGCCGGCCGAGGCAGCCGCCACGGTCACCGAATCGCACCACACAGAGAGCAACGAGGCCTGAGATGCCGAAGATGAAGACGAACTCGACTGCGAAGCAGCGCGTGAAGGTGACCGGCTCTGGCCGCCTTCGGCGCCGCAAGGCATTCCGGAGCCACCTCATGGAGAACAAGACGTCGCGCAGGTCGCGGCGCCTCGACCGCGAGACGGACTTCTCAAAGGGTCAGGAGCGCCGCGTGAAGCGGCTGCTCGGCCGCTGATCGCCCCCTCGGGCACGACCGGACTACAGAGAGGATCGAGATGGCACGCGTCAAGCGATCTGCCAATGGCCGCAAGCACCGCAAGGCGGTGCTCGAGCAGGCACAGGGGTACTACGGCGACAGGTCGCGAACCTTCCGCGCGGCGAACCAGGCGGTACTGCACTCCGGCCAGTACGCGTTCCGAGACCGGCGCGCCCGCAAGGGCGAGTTCCGCCGACTCTGGATCCAGCGGATCAACGCCGGCGCGCGAGCGCACGGAATGAGCTACTCGAGGCTGATCGCGGGCCTGTCGAAGGCCGGCGTCGAGGTCGACCGCCGTGTGCTGGCCGAGCTCGCCGTGTCCGACGACGCNNACGACTCGACTCGCGGCGAGCAACGAGCGGGTTCGCCGACTTCGACGGCTCGCCGCCAAGCGCTCCGCGCGTTGGACGGAGCGCGCCGTGGTCCTCGAGGGCCCGGACCTCGTCGTCGCCGCGCTCGACGCGGGCGTCGAGTTCGAGGCCGTCTACTTCGAGGCGGCCGCGTGGACCCCGCCCCAGGCCGCCTGCGCCGCAGCGCTGGCGCGTGCCGAGGCGAGCGGTGTCGAGCTGGTCGAGCTGGACGAAGGCGTGCTCGAGCGCGTCGCTGACGCACGGAGCCCCCAGCCGGTGCTCGGCGTCGCCGCGATGCCGCCGAGCGGCCTCGCGACGATTCCGCCTCGCGGGTTCGTGCTCGTGCTGAGCGACGTCAACGACCCCGGCAACCTCGGCACCGCGATCCGCTCCGCGGACGCGTCCGGAGCGAGCGCCGTGGTCGTCTGCGGCGAGAGCGTGGACGTGTTCAACCCGAAGACGCTGCGCGCAACCGCGGGGAGCGTCTTCCAGATCGCCGTGGCCATCGCCCCGTCGCTGTCGGAGGTGACGGACGCCCTGCGCTCGTCGGGTCGCGTCATCCTCGGCGCGGTCGTCGATGGCGGCCAGCCGCTGTGGACGACGTCGCTCGCCCACGACGTCGCCGTCGTGGTCGGCGCCGAGTCGAGGGGCCTCGACGACGAGGACCGATCGCTGCTCGACGGCAGCATCACGATCGAGATGGCGGGCCGCGCCGAGTCGCTCAACGTGGGCGTCGCCGCGGCGCTCGTGTGCTTCGAGTCGCTCCGCCAGCGCCGTGCCAACGGGGGGCTCGCCGGCCCCGCGCCTACCATCTAGCCCGACATGGCCCCCGGACTCGACGAATCGGAGCTCGCCGCGTACGTCGAGGACGCGCTCTCGCGCGTCGCGTCGGCGTCCGGTCCCGCGGCGCTCGGCGCGCTTCGAGCCGAGCTGACCGGCCGCCGCTCCACGCTCGCGAAGTGGCACCGCGAGCTCGGCTCGCTCGGACCCGACGAGCGCCGGACGCTCGGGCGCCTCCTCAACGAGGCGGAGCGCGCGATCACCGAGGCGCTGGGCGAGCGCGACGCCGAACGGGCGCGCGAGGCGCGAGCCGAGCGGCTCGTCGCGGACCGGCTCAGCCTCGACGAGCTCGTCGACCGCGCCGTCGACACGCCGTTGGCGCGCGGGCACCGCCACTTGGTGACCAAGACCCGCGACGAGCTCGAGGACGTCTTCGTCGCGATGGGCTACCAGGTCGTGGAGGGCCCCGAGGTCGAGACCGACTGGTACAACTTCGAGGCGCTCAACCTGCCGCTTGGACACCCGGCCCGCGGGATGCACGACACGATGTACCTCGACGTGGGGACCAGCGAGTCCGTGGTGCTGCGCACCCACACGTCGCCGGTGCAGGTCCGCAGCATGGAGGCGGCCGTCCGTGACCGCTCGCTCCCGCTGCACGTCGTCGCCCCAGGACGCGTGTATCGCCGCGACACGCCCGACGCGAGCCACCTCGTCGAGTTCAACCAGATCGAGGGTCTCGTCGTCGACGAGGGGATCACGTTCGCGGACCTCGCGGGCACGATCTCGGCATTCACGTCCGCGTACTTCGGCGACGACATCTCGGCGCGCCTGCGGCCCAGCTACTTCCCGTTCACCGAGCCGTCGGCAGAGTTCGACATCACGTGCACGATCTGCAGGGGGGCTCGGTGCCGGACGTGCAGCCAGACGGGCTGGATGGAGCTCGGCGGGTGCGGCGTCATCGACCCTGCGGTCTTCGCTGCCGTCGGCATCGACCCGGCGCGATGGAGCGGGTTCGCGTTCGGCTTCGGCATCGACCGGTGCGCGTTCATGCGCCACCAGATCGCCGACCTCCGCGCGCTCGTCGACAACGACGTGCGCTTCCTGAGGCAGTTCTGATGCGCGTCGCGCTCTCGTGGCTCGCGAGCTACGTGCCGCTCCCCGAGAGCCTCGACGAGCTCGTCGCGACGCTCGACGACCTGGGCCTCGTCGTCGAGGACATCGAGCACGTCGGTCTCGGGCTCGACGGCGTGGTCGTCGTCCAAGTCGAGCGCATCGACGCCATCGAGGGCGCGGACCGGATCCGACTCGTGACCGTGCGCGACAGGGGCGCCCCAGTCGAGGTCGTCTGCGGCGCGTGGAACTTCGAGGTGGGCTCGCTCGTGCCATTCGCGCCGGTCGGCACGGTGCTGCGCGACGGCACGGCGATCTCGCGCCGGACGATGCGGGGTGTCGTGTCGAACGGGATGCTCTGCTCGGGCCGGGAGCTCGGCGTCGGCGACGACCACGAGGGCCTCTTGGTGCTCGACGAGTCGGCGGCCACGCCGGGCCAGCCGATCGCCGAGGTCCTCGGCGTCGACCGCGACGTGGTCCTCGACATCGCGATCGAGGGCAACCGGCCTGACGCGTGGTGCGTCGAGGGCGTCGCCCGCGACCTCGCGGCGCGCTACGACGTCGCGTTCCACCGCACCGAGCCGGACCCGCCGGCGCCGATCGGCGAGGGCGCAGGCAGCGTCCCGGTCGCCGTCGAGATCGTCGACCCCGACCTGTGCGGGCGGTTCGTCGCCACCGTGCTGATCGACGTCGACGTCGCCGAGTCGCCACGCTGGCTGGCGCGCCGCCTGGAGCTCGCCGGCATGCGGCCGATCAACAACGTGGTCGACGCGTCCAACTACGTGATGCTGGAGCTCGGCCAGCCCACCCACGCCTACGACCTCGACCGGCTGGCCGGCCACGCGATCCGGGTGCGCCGGGCGGTGACGGGGGAGGAGCTCGAGCTGCTCGACGGCTCGAGCATCGAGCTCGCGGTCGACTCGGGCGCGATCGGCGACACCGGCGAGGACCTCGCCATCTGCGACGGCGACGACGTGCCCATCGGGCTCGCCGGCGTGATGGGCGGCTCGTCGAGCGAGATCGGTCCCGCCACCACGTCGGTGGTCCTCGAAGCGGCGTGGTTCGAGCCGATCGGCGTCGCGCGGACAGCCAAGCGCCACCGACTGCGCACCGAGGCGTCGGTGCGGTTCGAGCGAGGCTGTGACTACGCCAACTGCGACCGCGCGTCGGCGCGGTTCGTCGAGCTGCTCGCGATGAGCTCGCCTGGCCTGCGGGTCCTCGGCGCCCCGATCGACGTCCGCGGCGAGCTGCGGCGTCCGGCCTCGCTGCGAGTCGACGCCGACGCGATCGAAGGTGTCCTCGGGGTCCGGCTCGGCCTCGACGAGGTCGCCCGGCTGCTCTCGGCCATCGGCTTCGACGTGGCCGACCGCGACGGCACGCTCGAGGTGACCGCGCCGTCGGGCCGCCCTGACGTCCGTGACGCGCCGTTCGGCGTGGCCGACGTCGCCGAGGAGGTCGCGCGCCTCCACGGCTACGCGGCGCTCCCGACTCGCGTGCCCTCCTGGCCCGCGCCCGGCGGGCTCGCCCCCGTCGTCCGCGTCCGCCGAGCGGTGCGCGAGGCATTGGTGGGGATCGGCGCGCTCGAGGCATGGACCGCCGCGATCGTCCCGGCCGACGACGCGCAGCTGCTGGGCGACGAAGACGAGCGGGTGCGGCTCACCAATCCCGTCGCCGCCGACGCCCCCTTCCTGCGCTCGAGCCTCATGCCGGGGCTCCTGGGGGCGGTGCGCCGGAACGCCGAGCGCCGGCAGGGCGACCTCGCGCTCTTCGAGATCGGCGTCGTCTTCGCGCATCCGTCGGCGGCTCCGACCGCCCGCGTCGAGCGCGGCGGCGCCGGTGGTGGCGAGCTCGTCAAGCTCCCGAGCGAGGACGAGCGGGTGTCACTCCTGCTCGCGCGACCCCTCGACGACGCGCGAACCGCCGTCGCGGCCTGGCGCGCGTTGGCGACGGCGTTGCGACTCTCGCACACGCGCCTCGACCCCATTGCCGGCACGACCCCGCTCGGGCTGCATCCGACGCGGTGCGCCGCAATCGTCGACGCGAGCACGGGCGCGGTGCTCGGCACCCTCGGCGAGGTCGATCCCGACATCGCCGCGCGCGCGATGCCAGGGCTGGACGACGGCCGGCGCCTGGGCTGGGTGGACGTCTCGATGGGCGTGCTCGCCGACCACGACGCGGTCCTGCGCGAGTCGGACGTCGCGAGCGTGCCGAGCCGATATCCGACGAGCGACGTCGACCTCGCCTTCGTCCTCGACGAGTCGGTGCACGTCGAGGAGCTGAAGGCCGTGCTCCGCGACGCTGCAGGCGAGCTGTGCGAGTCGGTCGAGTGCTTCGACGCCTATCGGGGCCACGGCGTGCCGCCTGGCTCGCGGAGCCTCGCGATGCGCGTGCGGCTCTGCGCGCTGGACCGGACCCTCAGCGAGGAAGCGCTGGCCTCGACGCGCGTCGCCATGATCGACGCGGCGACGGGGAGCCTGTCGGCGACGCTTCGCTGAGCGGACGCTTCGTGGACGTCGCGAGGAACGACCCGATGATGATGAGCGGGAACCCGAGCATGATGCCGCTCGTGAGGGGCTCGGCGAGCACGGCGACGCCCAGCAGCACCGCGATCGCGGTGTTGGCGTAGGTGACGACGACCATCCGCGAGGGCCCCACCTCGTGGACGAGCTCGAAGAACACGAGGAACGCGGCCGCCGTGCACACGACCGCGAGGACGACGAGGGCGCCGAGCACGGACCACGACACGTGCGAGGGCATGTGGGTCGCGCCGTAGGGGGCGTAGGCAAGCGCGACCACGCTGACCGCCATGGCCACGACGCCGAGCCCGGGGATGCCGGCGAGGCGCGTCGAGACGAGTCGCGGTCCCATCGTGTAGCCGATGACCACAACGCCCATGGCCGCGAGCCACTTCCAGTTCGAGCCCGCGAAGTCGAAGCCGACCAAGAGCGCCACGCCCGCGGCGCCGAGTCCCAGGCCAGCGAGACGACCCGGGCCGAACTGCTCGTCGCTGCGCGTCACCTTGGCGACGACCGCGGCGAGGAGGGGCGTCGTGGCGACGAGCATGCCGGTGACCGAGCTCGAGAGGTGCTGCTCGGCGCTCGACATGAGGAGCCACGGCACGCCGAAGTGCACGAAGGCGTAGACCACGATCCAGCTGAGGTGCCCACGAACGGCGCGCAGCGCACCAGCCCGCCAGGCGATCGGCACGAGCACGAGCGCCGCGGGCGCGGTCCGAAGAAAGACGAGCGTCCCCGGGTCGACGCCGTGCTGCACGGCGACGCGGATCATGAGGTAGGGCATCCCCCAGATCACCGACAGCGCGAGGAACAGCGCGACGCCCCGCCGTGACATCGGTCCATCCTGCCGGGCGGTCGTCGCATGCCGGCCGCCTTGCATTTCTATGCACGAGTGTGCATAGAATCTCGGATGCGCGCCGGGGTCGCTGGAGCATCCGGGTACGCCGGCGGCGAGGTCCTCCGGTGGTGCGCGGGCCACCCCGAGCTGGTCGTGGCGGTCGCGACGGCCGAGCGCCACGCCGGCGAGCTCGTGGCGTGCCACACGCCCTCGCTCGCCGCCGCCTACCCGGCGCTCCGCCTTCAGGCGACCACGCCGGAGGCCTTCGTCGGCTGCGACGTCGTGTTCCTCGCGCTGCCCCATGGGCGCTCCGCAGCGCTCGCCGCGGAGCTCCGCGCCGCCGGCTCGCTCGTCGTCGACCTGGGTGCGGACCTGCGGCTCCGCGATCCCGACGCGTGGCTCCGGTGGTACCACGAGCCGCACGGTGCGCCGGACCAGCTGGGCGCCGCGGTGTACGGCCTCGTCGAGCGTCATCGCGAGGCGCTCCNNCGAGAGCATGTCGTCGTGGACGCAGCGAGCGGGGCGTCGGGCGCGGGCGCGGGCCTTGCGGACTCGCTGCACTTCTCCGTGCTCGCCGACGACGTCACCGCCTACGGGCTCCTCGATCACCGCCACACCGCCGAGATGGAACAAGAGCTCGACTGCGAGGTGCTCTTCACGCCGCACCTCGTGCCCGTCGACAGGGGACTCCTCGCGACGTGCTACGCGAGGGCCGCCGAGGGCGTCGACACGCGCCGCGCGCTCGACGCGCTGCACGCTGCGTACGACGGGGAGCCGTTCGTCGTCGTCACGAGCGAGCCACCGCGCCCGAAGTCGGTGCGCGGCACGAACGTCGCGCACGTGACCGCGCGTGTCGACCCGCGAACCGGGTGGCTCGTCGCCCTGTGCGCCATCGACAACCTCGGCAAGGGAGCAGCCGGGCAGGCGGTCCAGTGCGCGAACCTCGCGCTCGGGCTCCCCGAGACAGCGGGCCTCTCCGTGGCCGGGGTGTGGCCATGAGCGTGGTCGCGCCGAGGGGGTTCGCCGCCGCCGGGGCGCACCTCGGCATCAAGGGCTCAGGGACGCCCGACGCCGCGGTCGTCGCGTGCACGACACAGGTCCCGGCCAGCGCGGCGGGCATGTTCACCTCGAACCTCGCCGCTGCCGCGGCCGTTCGTGTCTCGCGGGCCCACCTCGCTGAGACCGGCGGCCGCGTGCGAGCCGTCGTCCTCACGTCGGGCAACGCGAACGCCGCGACCGGCGAGCCGGGCCGACGCCGAGCCGAGGGGCTGTGCGCGACGGTTGCCGGCGCGCTCGATGCGCCGAGGGACCAGGTGCTCGTGGCGCAGACCGGCCTGATCGGCGTGCCCTTCGAGTTCGAGCGGTGCGACCAGGGGCTTCGCGAGCTGTGCGCGGCGATGGGGACGACGAGCCAGCACGGCGACGACGCCTCGGTTGCGATCCTGACCACGGACACGAGGCCGAAGACGTTCGCCTGGACCGACGGTCGCTTCACCGTCGGGGCCATGGCAAAGGGGGTCGCGATGCTCGCGCCCACCATGGCGACGATGCTGGCGGTGCTCACGACTGATGCGGCATGCGAGCCCGACGTGCTCGCCGCGCTGCTGCGCGCGGCGGTCGCGCCCACGTTCAACAGCGTGCACGTCGACGGCGACACCTCTACGAACGACACCGCGCTGGTCCTCGCCTCGGGGATGGCCGGACCCGTCGATCCCGTCCTGCTGGGATCGGTGCTCACCGAAGCGTGCGCGTCGCTCGCCCACGAGATGGTCGCGGACGCCGAGGGGGCGACCAGGCTCGCGACGGTGTCGGTGCGCGGCGCTCGAACGCACCACGAGGCGCACGTCGCGGCGCGCGCGGTGGCCGGCTCCCTCCTCGTCAAGTGCTCGCTCAACGGGGCCGATCCCTACTGGGGCCGGGTGGTGTCGTCGTTGGGCGCCGCGGGGGTCGGCTTCGAGATGGATCGCGTCTCGGTCGCCTATGGCGGGACCGTCGTGTGCGCGGGCGGCGTCGGCGTAGGCCACGACGGCGCCGCGGTCGCGGCGCACCTCTCGGGACACGAGGTCTCGATCGAGTGCGACCTCGGACTCGGCGACGGCGCCGGCGCGATCCTGTGCTGCGACCTCGGCGAGGGCTACCTCGCCGAGAACCGGGGCACGTCATGAGCAACGCCTCGAGCGACGCGCGCTCGCGGCCCGCCGACGTCGCCGCGATCCTCGTCGAGGCGCTGCCGTACATTCGCCGGTTCGCGGGCTCGATCGTCGTCGTCAAGTTCGGCGGTGCCGCGCTCGCGGGGTCGACGGACCCTGAAGCGGCGCTCGCCTCGTTCGCCGAGGACGTCGCGCTCCTGCGGTCGGTGGGCCTCGCGCCGGTGGTCGTCCACGGCGGCGGACCCCAGATCGAAGAGCTGCTCGCACGACTCGGGATCAGCTCGCAGTTCCAAGACGGCCACCGCGTCACCGACGCCGAGACGCTCGAGATCGCAAGGATGGTCCTCGTGGGGAAGGTGAACAGCGAGATCGTCGCGGCGATCAACGTCCACGGCGCGCTCGCGGTCGGGCTGTCCGGCTTCGATGCCAACCTGCTGCAGGTCGGGCTCCGTGACGAGCAGCTCGGCTACGTCGGCAACGTCGACGCCGTCAACCCGTCGCTGCTCCATGGGCTGCTCGCCCAGGGCCTCATCCCCGTCGTCGCGACAATGGGCTCGGATCTCGGCGGGCAGGCCTACAACGTGAACGCCGACGCGGTGGCCGGTGCGCTGGCGGGCTCACTCAAGGCGACCCGGCTCGTGATGCTGACGGACGTCGACGGCGTGCGCAGCGACCCGGCGGACGTCGGGTCCACGATCCCGCGGCTGCGTGCCGACGAGCTCGACGCGATGGTGACCGCCGGCACGGCGACAGGCGGCATGGTGCCCAAGGCCAGAGCCTGCGTCGCGGCGGTGCGCGCCGGCGTCGAGGCCGCGCACCTGCTGGACGGGACCGTCGCGCACGCGGTGCTGCTCGAGCTGTTCACCGACAGCGGCGTCGGGACCATGGTGACGGCATGACCCGGCACTTCTTGGAGGTCGACGACCTCTCGGCGAGCGAGCTCGCCGAGGTCCTGGCGGCTTCGCGCGCGGACAACGGCCGACTGCTCGCGGGCCTTGGCGTCGCCGTCGTCATGACGCTGCCGTCGACGAGGACGAGGAACTCGACTGAGATGGCCGTGACCGACCTCGGCGGCCACGCCGTCGCGCTCGCCGGGGGCGAGGTGGGCATCGACGCGCGCGAGACGGCCGAGGACGTGGCACGGACGCTCGCCCAGTACCACCGCGCGATCTGCGTCCGGGTCACCGATCACGAGGTGCTGGTGCGCATGGCGAAGGCGATCGACGACGCCGGGCTCGATGTGCCGGTCGTGAACCTGCTCTCTTCGATGGGCCATCCCGTCCAGGCGCTCGCGGACCTGCTCACGATCGCCGATCTCTGCCCGGGCCGCGTCGAGGGGCTCCGGGGAGCGCGCATCGCCTGGATCGGCGACTCGAACAACGTCGCTCGGTCGCTGTCGCTGGGCGCGGTCGCGCTCGGCATGCACGTCACGGTGAGCTCGCCGGAGCGCTACCGGTTCGGGGCGGCGGACCTCGAGCGCGTCGCCTCGCACGCGCAGCGAGCCGGGCTCGGCGGCGCACTCGTGCAGGCCGACGAGCCCGCCGCGGCAGTCGCGGGCGCGCTCGCGGTGTGCACCGACGTCTGGGCCTCGATGGGCCAGGAGCACGAGCGCGACGCTCGCATGGCGGCATTCAGCGGCTTCCGGGTCGACACCGCCCTGCTCGAACTCGCCTCACCGGACGCGGTCCTGCTGCACTGCCTGCCGGCGCACCGTGGCGAGGAGGTCACCGCCGAGATCCTCGACGGCCCCCGCAGCAGGGTGTGGCAGCAGACCGCGCACCGCCGCACCGCGATGCGCGGCCTGCTTGCGTGGCTCGTCTCGAGGGCACCATGACCAAGACGCAGCGCCAGCACCGGATCGCCCAGATCCTCTCGTCCTCGACGGTGACCTCCCAAGTCCAGCTCGTCGGACTCCTGCACGCCGAGGGGATCTCGGCGACCCAGGCGACGGTCTCGAGGGACCTCGTCGAACTCGGCGTGGTGAAGGTTCGCAATGACGGCGGGGCGCGGACCCTCGCGCTCCCGAGTGCCGCCATCGCGCTCCGCGCCCAGCCCGAGCACCTCCGTCGCGTCCTGTCCGAGTGGGTCGTCGACGTGACGAGCGCCGGCCCGATGGTCGTCGTGAAGACGCCGCCGGGCTGCGCGCACGTGGTCGCCTCGGCACTCGATCGGGGGGTCATCGAGGGCACGCTCGGGACGGTCGCCGGGGATGACACGATCTTCGTGGTGGTCGACGAGCGCATGGGTGGGGCCGCCATGGCGAAGAAGCTGCGAGCGACTGCGGGGCTCGAGGCAGCGTCGACGTCGACGGCCACACGGGCTCGAGCACCGCACACGCCGACGAAGAAGGGACGCTGAGATGACCAAGAAGGTGGCGCTCGCCTACAGCGGCGGGCTCGACACGTCCGTCGCGGTGCGCTGGATGCACGAGGAGTGGGGGGTCGAGGTCCACTGCGTCGCGGTCGACGTCGGCCAGGGAGCCGGCGACGGCGCGGGCAACGACACGCTCGTCGAGCGCGCCATGGCCGCCGGCGCGGCTGGCTGCATCGTGATCGACGCCCGACGCGAGATGGCCGAGGAGTTCTGCGCACCGGCGCTCGTCGCCAACGCGCGCTACGAGGGCAAGTACCCACTCGTCTCGGCGCTGTCGCGACCCGTCATCGTCCGGCACCTCGTCGCCGAGGCGCGGCGAGTCGGCGCCGAGGCCGTCGCGCACGGCTGCACCGCGAAGGGCAACGACCAGGTTCGCTTCGACGTGGGGACGCGGACCCTCGCGCCGGACCTCGAGGTGCTGGCGCCCGCGCGCGTGTGGCAGATGACGCGGGCCGACGCTGTCGCCTACGCGGCGAAGTGGTCGATCCCGATCGAGGCGACCGCAGAGAAGATCTACTCGATCGACGAGAACCTCTTCGGTCGCGCGATCGAGTGCGGCGAGATCGAGGACCCCTGGGCGACGCCGCCGGAGGAGCCCTACACGCTCACCAAGCTGACCGAACCCGACGACGCGACATTCACTGTCGGCTTCGAGGCCGGGCGACCGGTGTCGCTCGATGGGACCGCGCTGGACCTCCAGTCGCTGCTGGCCGCGGTCAGCCGCCTCACCGGTGCGCGCGGCTTCGGTCGGCTCGACATGGTCGAGAACCGGCGGGTCGGGATCAAGTCAAGGGAGGTCTACGAGTGCCCCGGCGCCCTCGCGCTGATCGCGGCGCACCAGGACCTCGAGGACCTGACGCTCGAGCGCGACGTGCACCACGAGAAGGCGCGCCTGGAGTCGAGGTGGTCCGAGCTCGTCTACGACGGCATGTGGTTCTCGCCGCTCAAGTCGGCGTTCGACGCGTTCTTCGCCGAAACCCAGCGCTTCGTCACCGGCGAGGTGCGCCTGCGGGTCTCGGCCCCGGGCGCGCTGCGCGTCGAGGGGCGACGGAGCCCGGTCGCCCTCTACGACCACGGCCTCGCCACCTACGACGCCGCCGACACGTTCCGGCACGCCGACGCCGAGGGCTTCGTCCGGCTCTGGGGGCTCGGTGTGCAGACGTGGGCGGCACGCCAGGCGCGTGCCGCCGAGCGGCCGGCCCCCCCGGCATGACGCTGTGGTCGGGCCGCCTCGGCGGCGGCCTCGCCGACGAGATGGCGGCGTTCACGGCCAGTCTCGGGTTCGACCGCCAGCTGTGGCAGGTGGACATTCAGGGCTCCCGGGCGCACGTCGCAGGTCTGCGCGCCGCGGGGCTCCTGAGCGACGCGGAGGCAGAGGCGCTCCTCGCCGCGCTCGGCGACGTCGGTGCCGAGCTCGACGCCGACACGTTCGTGTTCCTCGACAGCGACGAGGACATCCACACCGCGGTCGAGCGTCGAGTCACCGAGCTCATCGGCTCGACGGGCGCGAAGCTGCACACGGGCCGGAGCCGAAACGACCAGGTCGCCACGGACCTGCGCCTGTGGACGCGGCACGCCATCGGCACGCTCGTCGACGCCGTCCTCGACCTCGCGACCACACTGCACGAGGCGGCGGATCGTGCCGGTGACGCCTATCTTCCCGGCTACACGCACCTGCAGCGCGCCCAGCCGGTGCTGCTCAGCCACCACCTCCGGGCGCACGCGTGGGCGCTGCTGCGCGACGCCGAGCGTCTCGCCGACGCGGATGCGCGCGCCGACTCGTCCCCCTTGGGCGCCGGCGCGCTCGCCGGGAGCTCGCTGCCGCTCGATCCAACGGTCGCCGCTCGAGCGCTCGGGTTCTCCACGACCTTTCACAACAGCATCGACGCCGTGAGCGACCGCGACTTCGTCGCCGAGGTCCTGTTCTGCGCGGCGCTCTGCGGCGTGCACCTCTCGCGGATGGGCGAGGAGCTCGTCCTGTGGACGTCCGCGGAGTTCGGGTTCTGCGAGCTCGACGACCGCTACTCGACGGGCAGCTCGATGCTGCCCCAGAAGAAGAACCCCGACGCCGCCGAGCTCGCCCGAGGCAAGGCGGGCCGACTGATCGGCAACCTCACGGGGCTGCTCGCGACGCTCAAGGGGCTGCCGCTCGCCTACAACCGCGACCTCCAAGAGGACAAGGAGCCGCTCTTCGACTCGGTCGCCCAGCTGCGCGGCGCGCTCGGAGCGCTTCGCGGGTGCTATGCGACGGCCACGTTCAACACCGAGGCGATGGCCGTGGCGGCCGACGATGACGACGGCGTCGCCGTCGACCTCGCCGAGTGGCTCGTGGTGCGCGGGACGCCCTTCCGAGACGCGCACCACGCCGTGGGCGTGCTCGTGGCCCAGGCCCATGAGCGCGGCATCCGGCTGCGTGACGTCGTGGCCGCCGAGGACGGCTTCGACGACGAGGCGCTCTCGCTCTTCGAGCGAGGCGGCGCCGTGCGACGGCGCACGACACCCGGGGGAGCAGGACCGCTCCCGGGGACCTTCCAGCGCGCCGCGCTCGACGCCGCCATCGACGCCGCTCGCTCGCGCGCGTCCAGCCTGACAAGAGCCACCGCCGAGTCGTGAGGCGGGGAGAGCTCACCGGGGATCCGACCGTGGTTGCCCTGCGGCTCCTCGGGGCGACCGTGGCCGTCGGCGAGGTCGTCGTCCGACTCGTCGAGGTCGAGGCCTACGGCGGCGCGGACGACGAGGCCAGCCATGCCTTCCGGGGCGAGCGGGTGGCCAACCGCACGATGTTCGGTCCGCCGGGCCACCTCTACGTGTACCTCAGCTACGGGCTGCACAGCTGCGCGAACGTGGTGTGCGGACCGCCAGGCGCGCCTGGGGCCGTCCTGCTTCGCGCCGCCGACATCCTCGAGGGTGTCGGCATCGTCCGGGTGCGGCGGGGTCGCGACGACCGGCATCGGCGACTCGCCGGACCGGGCACGCTGTGCCAGGGGCTCGGCATCGATCGTGCCTACGACGGNNGGATCGGCCGTGGCGGTACCGCCTCGTCGGCCCCGCACCCGCCGTTGACGCACTGATTGGCCCCTGCTAGTCTCTCTCTTCCCTAGTTGCGGCGTTTGCCGAGACGAGGGAACAGGCGTGTCGGACCTCCGGGTCCCGTGCGCCCAAAGAGAGCCTGGCACCTCGGCCGAGAGGCAAGTGCCCGGCCGCTCCTTGAAAACGGAAGAGCGAGAGCCAAAAGCCAGTGCGGGCGGCTCGGCGGGTTCTGACCCGTCGTGTCGTACGTCAAGAATGCACAGTGGCGTGTCGACGTCGGAAGACACGCTGCCGGTCGGGGTCAGAGTCAAGCCCGACCGGCTCTCTGATTTTTCGAGGGGTTTCCCCTCGTGAAGTCTCGATGGAGAGTTTGATCCTGGCTCAGGACGAACGCTGGCGTCGTGCCTAACACATGCAAGTCGAACGGGGTCCAACCGGTGGCAACACTG
>PLCI01000023.1 GCA_003135595.1 Acidimicrobiaceae bacterium
GCGGCGTCGGTGCGATCGGCCCCGCGCTGGCCGCCACGAGCACGTCGGCACCCGCGACGGCGGTCGCACCGACGTCCGAGCCCACGAGCTGGGCGGTCCCGGGCTGGAAGGACACGTCCGAGGCGATCGGTGCGCCAATGACGGGCGTCACCGTGAGATCCCCCGTCATGGTCCGCGCTGCCACCGATAGGCCCTGCGGCCCCACGACGATCGACGGGATCGCGCTCGAGTCGACCGCGAGCTCCGTGCGCACCGACAGGTCGCTCGTCGTGAAGCCGCCGTCGAGACCGGACGTGAGGCGCAGCGAGACGATGTCGCCGGACCACGATCGGTAGGTCGCGTCGGGCGCGGATCCGCTCGATGCGCCGAAGAAGCCCGCCACGCCGGGCGCGCCGAGCTTGGTCAGATCGGAGATGTGCCAGGGACCGACGGCATCAAGCGGTCCGGCGAGCTCGTTCGAGAGCTCGACCACATCGCCGTTTGAGGTCGTGCCGACGATCACGGTTGCCTGTGGCATGCCCGGCGCGCGCCACACCCCGACCGATCCCTCGAACCCCGGCACCGACATGCCGCTGGTCGGGTCCGACCGTACCCACGCGCCACCCGTGCCCGTCGCGCTGAACGACGTGACACCGCCGCTGCTCGTCGCCGCGTACCCCACGCCGGGGAAGCTCCCACCTGGGCGCACGGTGACGTCGCCGCCGATCGGCGAGCCTCCTGTCAGCGCCGTCACGTCCCGAGCGGTCCAGGCGCCCGCACGGACCGTCTGGGACGCGACGAAGAGGTGGCCCGAGCCCGTCCGGTACCAGACCGCCACGTGCGCGCCCTTGCCCACCCAGAGCGAGGGCCGACCGACGCCCGATGGGGCTGCGATCGACGTCGCGAGGTCCACCGAGGTGAAGCTCCCGAAGAGCGTCCCCTCGGACACCACCACATCTCCCGCGGAGGTCCGCTGCGCGATCACGAGCTCACCGCCGCTCGACGAATCGACCGTCGGTGCGACCGCGCCGCCCTGGCGGTCGATGGCGCCCACCGCGGCGTGCGCGGACCACGCGCCGCCGTGGGCAGGGTGCACGAACAGCTCGAATGGCACTGCCGGCCCACCGTGGTGCACCGAGGCCGCTGACGCGCCGGCGCCGGCCAGCGCCGCGATGAGAAGGACCCCACTACCCGTCACGCTTCGCCAGCGGCGCCGGCGCGAGTGCGTCGACGACGCCGGGCGGCGCGGGCTCACGTCATGGATCTCACGTCAGCGGAGCCTCGGCGGGATGATGAGCGACTCGGACGGATCGCCATGATGGAGCACGCCGCCGGCCATCCGCCCGAGCATCGCGAAGGCAACGAGCACGATGGCCTCGAGGGCGGAGACGACGAAACCGATGAAGATCGCGACCACGAAGCCGCGCCAGAGGCCGCCCAGGAACCCGGCGCGCAGGAACTCGGACGCGAAGGCGAAGGGGACGAGCACGAGCCACGCCAGCAACGGCGCGACGAATGCGGTCCCGGTGCGGTGCCGCCAGCCAAGCCAGCTTCCCGCCAGCACCGTCAGGATGCCCGCGAACCAGTAGGCCGCAGACGACGCGCTCGACGAGATCCCGACGTGGTGGACGCTGCGAGCGACGAAGAAGCAGACGCCCATTGCGAGCGACCAGGCGAACACGCCGAATGCAACGGGCCGTGGCCCGAATCGCTGAACCATCATCATCCCAAAATGCTACTGGTCCGCTCCGTGCGAGAGGGCACGCCCCGCGGTCACTCGGTGCGTGCGCGTGCGGCGGCCTCGTGGGCGGGAAATCCCTCGTGCCGGGCGAGTGCGACGATCGACGGCGTCACCTGGCGCATCGCCGCCGCGTCCATCCGCGCGATTGCGGTGCGCTTGCGGAACGTGTCCGCCGTCACGCCACTCGAGACCTTCGCGAACCCGCTCGTCGGCAACGACGCGGGGCAGCCGAGCACGTAGTTGGCCGACGAGAACGGGGTCTGCTGGCCGATCAGGATCTCTCCTGCGTGGCGGATCCGTGCCAGCACGGCGTCGGGGTGGGCGAGCGCGAGCTGGAGGTGCTCAGGACCGAACGCGTTCGAGACGCTTGCCGCCTCGTCCAGGTCTGCGACAACAATGACACCGCCGTTGACCCCGAGCGCGTCCGCCGCGTAGGTCCGGCGTGGCTCGGGGAGCGTGGCGAGCAGGATGGCGACTTCTCGCTGGATCGACGCCACCAGCGACGCCGACGTCGTCACGAGCAGGCTCGTGGAGTCGCTGCCGTGCTCCGCCTCGTTGAGGAGGTCGAACGCGAGCAGGCGCACGTCGGTCGTGTCGTCGGCGATGATGAGCGACTCGGTGGGGCCGAGCACCATCGTCGTCACGGTCCCGAATCGCTGCACCTCAACCTGTGCGCAGGTGACCGCCGGGCTCCCTGGCCCAACGACGAGGCGGACCTTGGGAATCGACTCGGTCCCGAACGCAAGCGCCGCGATCCCGGCGGGACCGTTCACGCGGAAGACGTCGTCAAGTCCGAGTAGGCGGCACGCGGCAAGGACGGCGGGGTCGACGCTGCCTCGAGCGCCCGGGAGCGGCGGCACCGCCACGACCAGGCTCGCTACGCCAGCGACTTGCGCGGGGACCGCGAGCTGGACGAGGACCGAGGGGAATGAGCCCTTGCCGCTCGGGACGAAGAGCCCCGCGGACTCGATCGGCGTCACACGCTCGCCGACGACGAGTCCCGGATCGCTCTCGAATGACCAGTCCCCTCGCTCGCAGATCTTCTCGTTGAACCGCCGAAGGTGCGCGATCGCGTCGGCGAGGGCCTCGACGACGTCGTGGCTCGTCGCGGCCAGCCCCGCGTCGAGCTCGTCGCTGCTGACGCGCAGGCCCCCAGCGGCGAGCTCGCAGCCGTCGAAGCGGCGGAGCGCGTCGAGCACTGCGGCATCGCCGCGNNACGAGCGATCGCCGTGCGTCCGTGGCCATCTCGGACCACGCGCCCCACTCGCGAAGCGGACGATCCGGGCTTGAGGCGCCTGCTGCGTCGTCGCTCATGGTGCCGAGATCGTAGGACGCGAGCCGCAGAAGCCGGGCGTCGCGGGCGCCGCGGCGACGACCTCGCCTAGGGGCACCACCTCACCCACCCGTCGAGCGAGAGGTGCTTGGCGAGACCGAAGACACCGACAGGGAGCTTTGCGCAGAAGCTGAGCGACGTCGTGTACTCGATGTCGAACACCGCCTTCTTCGCCGCGATGAACGGTGCGAACCTCGCGCATTCCTTGTACTGCACGCACTGCTCGTCGACGACGAAGTCGAAGGAGCCCTCGAGGGCCTTGGCCGCGTCCGGATAGCTCTTGAGCGCCACGGCGAGGCCGTCTTGGTGCGCGAGCGACGCGATCGCGCGGTCGTAGGCGAGCTGGGCCGCGACCGTGAGCGCGAAGCCCGTCGCGTTCTCGACGCCGTTCACGTTGTCGGGATCGACCGCGTCGAATCCCTTCGCCACGCAGCGCGCGAACCGTGCCTTCATGATCGGGAGCAGGATGCCGATCTTGCGGATGTCGAGCCAGCGCTCGCCCGGCCATCCCGCATCGGGCTTGCCAAGCACCGATGCGGGGAACTTCTTCGCGTCAGGGCGCCAGTTCTCCCAGGTGCCCACGTCGACGTAACAGACCGCCCGCTTGCCGAGCGCGTGCACGGCGGCGACCGTCTTCGCGGACGTCTCGAAGCCGTCGGTCTCGATCACGTCGAAGTTCCCTCGAAGCTGCGCGGCACTGGGAACCTTCGACAGGATGATCTGAAACCGGTCTGACGGCGTCGGCACCCACTTCGTCGCTCCAAACCCCAGCGCGGGGCCGAGCGTCGTGACGGCCAGCGCAAGGGTCGCACCAACGACGAGCATCCGGCGCACGCCCCATTGTCTCAATCCAGGAGCGGACGTGCGCACGATTCGACCCGTGGCCTCGCCCGGACATGCATGTCTGAAAACCGCTCGCATCGACGCACCGGTGCCGCCAGACTGTCCAGATGCTCGATGCGGACGCCTGCTACCAGGCCGTCGTGCGGCGTGACGCGCGCTTCGACGGCTGGTTCTTCACCGCCGTGCGCACGACCCGGATCTTCTGCCGCCCGAGCTGCTCAGCCAAGACCCCCTTGCGCCGGAACGTGGAGTTCCACAGGACGGCCGCCGCGGCGCTGCGGGCAGGGTTCCGCGCGTGCCTGCGATGCCGTCCGGACACGACACCGGGGTCCCCGGAGTGGAACCTTGCGGGCGACGTCGCGGCTCGCGCCGTCCGGGCGATCAACGACGGCGTCGTCGATCGTGAGGGCGTGCCGGGGCTGGCCGACCGCCTCGGCTACTCCGAGCGCCAGCTGCATCGCCTGCTCACGAGCTCGCTCGGCGCCGGTCCCATCGAGCTCGCACGTGCGCATCGAGCGGCCACGGCGCGCACGCTGCTCGAGACGACTGACCTGCCCATCACCCAGGTCGCCTTCGCCGCGGGCTTCCGCTCCACGAGGCAGTTCAACGAAACGATCGCACAGGTGTTCGCCTCGACCCCCACGAAGATCCGGCTCGCCCGCCGCGCACGACGGTCGCCGGCGCACTCCTCGGAGATCGCGCTGAGGCTCCCGCTCCGTCCGCCCTACGCCGCGGGCCCGCTGTTCCGCTTCCTCGCCGCACGGGCGATCGAGGGTGTCGAGGTGGGCGACACGACCACCTACGCGCGAACGCTCTCGCTGCCTCGCGCCGCGGGGACCCTGCTCGCGAGCGCACCGGACCACGACAGCACGCACCTCGACTGCGTGCTGCGACTCGACGACTTCCGCGACCTGCCGGCTGCGGTCGAGCGGACCCGGCGGCTCTTCGACCTCGATGCAGACCCCATCGCCGTGGACGCGGTCCTCGGACGCGACCCGATCCTCCGCACGAGCGTGCGGCTCGTGCCCGGCATCCGTGTGCCGGGGCACGTCGACGGTGATGAGGTCGCGATCCGCGCGGTGCTCGGCCAACAGGTCAGCGTCGCCGCCGCGACGCGCCTCGCGACGGTCCTCGCGGAGCGCTACGGGGCCACTGTCGGCGCGGATGGACCGTTGCGCCGGGTGTTTCCGGACGCAGCGACCTTGGCCAAGGTGGACCCCGGCGAGCTCCCCATGCCCAGGGCTCGGGCCCGAACGGTCGTCACGCTCGCCGCCGCGCTCGCGGACGGGACGGTCCGGCTCGATGCCGGCGCGGACCGTGAGCAGGCCGCGGACGCACTCGCTTCGATCAAAGGCATCGGACCGTGGACGGTGTCGTACGTGCGCATGCGCGCGCTCGGCGATCCCGATGCGTTCCTCCCCGGCGACCTCGCGCTTCGGCG
>PLCI01000138.1 GCA_003135595.1 Acidimicrobiaceae bacterium
AAGCTCGGGCGCAACCAGCTGCGCATAGCCCTGTTCCCCGCGATCGACGCCGAGGACGTGGCCGCCCTGTGCGCGTGCATCGACTGGGTCGTCGCCGCCCTCGCGACGCGCTAGCGGTCCGCTCGCTGCAGGGACGCCAACTCAGCCGTGGTGCCGCGCGAGGAACGCGTCGGCCGAGAGCACGCACAGCTGCTGGTCCTCTTGCGGCAGCGTGCAGGTGACGAGCCACGCGGTCGCGTTGCGCACGCCGTGTCGTGGGTGCCACACCATCGCGCCGTAGGCGGTGTCGGCGCCGCCCGACGGCCGTCCCGTCCCGGACACCGAGGGCGGATCGATGAACCGGGTCCGCCACGGCGAGACGCGCGCGACCAGCTCCCCGCGCGCGCCGGCGCGCGGGCACGCGACCCCGTAGGCGGCGACGTAGCGGTGCCTCGCTGCAGGAAAGAGGCTGCAGGCCGTCTCGAGGCTGCAGCCGAGGCAGCCGCCCGTCTGGGACGCGACGATGCCGCGGTGGACCGTCGCGATGTCGCCCCACGCGGGACGGGCCTGACCCGGCGGGAACACGAGGAGCGTGCTGAGTCCGGCAAGGCCGTCGAGCGCGGTGCACTGCCACCCAGACGGCGCGACGACGTCGAGCGTCCCGAGCGCGTCGGTGAACACGGCGACACCCGACGCGAGGCGGCGCGAGACGTCGGCGCGCACGAAGGTGGGCAGCGTGACGCGGCCCGACCGGGGCGCGCCGAGGTGCGTGGGACAGTGCCTGACGGTCAGGTTCGCGACCATGAGCGGGCCCTGCACGGCCCAGCTGCCCGGCTGGTGCACGGCACTCGATGACGGCTCGTCCAAGAGGACCGCGACGCTCGCGGCAGAGGCGATCGAGAGGCCGACGACGATGCTCGCCGCCACTCTCCTCGTGAGCCGGGGCACGGTGCGCATCATGGCTCAGCGGCGTCGGGCGAGCGACGCGACGACGGCCTTGCCGTCGGCCTGGCCCTTCGTCAGCTTCATCACCTGGCCCACGAAGAACTGCGCGAGCTTGTCGTCGCCCTGGCGGTACCTCGTCCACTCATCGGGGAACGCGACGAGGAGCTCGTCGATCGTCGTGTCGAGCGAGCCCGCGTCGAGCTGCTCGAAGCCCCGCTTCGCGGCCAGCTCGCGCGGGTCCCCGCCGTGCTCGGCCAGGTCGGCAAGGACGACCTTTGCGTGGGTGGCGGAGAGCTCGCCCGCGTGCTCCATGGTGAGCACCGTGACGACGGCGGCGACGTCGAGGCGCTCGGCGTCCTCGATGGCCGCGACCTCGTTCGCCACGCGCGCGAGGGCGAGGGACGCCCCGACGCCCGACGACGCAGCGGCGGTCACCATCTCGTCGAGGCCGAGCTCGACGACCGAGAGCACCTGGTCGCGCTGCGAGGAGGTCGGCTCACCGAGGAGCGCGAGGAGCGTCGAGCGACGGGCCGCCGGGAGCGCGGGGAGCGCGGCGACGACGCGCTCGCGCCATGCGTCGTCGGGGACGAGCGGGAGCAGGTCGGGCTCGGGGAAGTAGCGGTAGTCGTAGGCTTCCTCCTTCGAGCGCATGGTCACGGTCGTGCCCGCGCCCTCGTCCCAGTGCCGGGTCTCTTGGACCACGCGCCCGCCGGCGGCGACCAGCTCGGACTGGCGCTCTGCCTCGTGGTCGACGGCGCGCTGGAGGCTGCGCAGCGAGTTGAGGTTCTTGATCTCGCAGCGCGTCCCGAGCGTCGTGTCGCCGATCCGGCGGACCGACACGTTGGCGTCGACGCGCATCGAGCCCTCCTCCATCCGCCCGTCAGAGGCGCCGGTCGCGACCAGGATCGAGCGGAGCTCGGCCGCGTAGGCGCGTGCCTGCGCGGCGCTCGTGACGTCAGGGGCAGAGACGATCTCGACGAGCGGGACGCCCGCGCGGTTGTAGTCGACCAACGACCGCTCCGCGCCGTGGATGCGCCCTGAGGCGCCGACGTGCGTGGTCTTGCCGGTGTCCTCCTCCAGGTGCGCGCGCTCGATGCGCACGATCGAGCCGTCGGGCAGCTCAAGGGAGCCGCCGACGTTGATCGGCTCGTCGTACTGGCTGATCTGGTAGTCCTTCGGCATGTCGGGATAGAAGTAGTTCTTGCGGTGAAACGACGAGGGTCGGATCGCGCAGCCGAGCGCGGCGCCGATCGCCATCGCGAACTCGACCGCGCCGCGGTTGAGCACGGGCAGCGAGCCCGGCAGCCCGAGGCAGACCGGGCAGACGTTCGTGTTGGGGGCGGACCCGAACGAGTTCGGGCAGCCGCAGAACAGCTTGGTCGCGGTCCTGAGCTCGGTGTGCACCTCGAGCCCGACGACCATCTCGTAGCCCTCGTGCATCGTCATGATGGCGCGCCGTCCTCGAGGACCTGGGCCGCGGCGAGGACCAGTCGCTCGCTGCGCGCGGGACCGAGGAGCTGGACGCCGACGGGCAGTCCGTCGGTGCCCACGCCGAACGGCACCGTCACCGCGGGGTCACCCGAGAGGTTCGAGGGGATCGTAAAGACGTCGGACAGGTACATCGCCATCGGGTCGGTCGTCTTCGCGCCGAGCTCGAAGGCGGTCGTCGGGGCGGTCGCCCCCAGTAGGAGGTCCGCTCGCCCGTAGGCCTCGGCGAAGGCGCGCGAGAGCAGGGTGCGAACCCGCTGCGCGCGCCCGTAGTAGGCGTCGTAGTACCCCGCCGAGAGCGCGAAGGTCCCGAGCATGATCCGTCGCTTGACCTCGTCGCCGAACCCCTTGGTCCTCGTCGCCACGTTCATCGCGGTGAGGTCCACGGCGTCGACGCGCAGGCCGTAGCGCACCCCGTCGTAGCGCGCGAGGTTGGAGCTGGCCTCTGCGGGCGCGATCAGGTAGTACGCCGACAGACCGAGTCGCAGCTCGGGGATCGACAGCTCGATCACCGTGGCGCCGGCGTCGCGGAGCGTCGCCGCGGACGCGCGCACCGCGGCCTCGACGTCCGCGTCGGCGCCGTCCAGGAGCTCGCGGACGAGCCCGATGGTGCGGCCGGCGACGCCGTCGTGCAGCGAGGCGACGAGCGAGGGGGCGGGCTCCTTGAGCGAGGTCGAGTCCATCGGGTCGTGGCC
>PLCI01000073.1:0-3232 GCA_003135595.1 Acidimicrobiaceae bacterium
CTCGATCCCGACGGCATCGAGGTCCTCGTGTTCGACGAGCGACTGACGACGGTGACCGCCTCGGCGCGCCTCAAAGACGCCGGCGTGACGACGCGGAGCGCCCGTGGGCGCGTCGACAGCGCCGCGGCAGTCGTCCTGCTCGAGGCGTGGCTGGCACGGTGACGGCGCCGACAGACGACTCGGGCACCGAGCTCGGGCCAGATGACCGCCCGCCACCGCGCACACGCGCGCAGGCCGTAGGCGCGGACAGGCGGCACCAGTTCAGGCGGCGACGGCTGGTGGCGGCGTGCATCGCGGTCGTGGTGCTTGCGGCGCCGTCGTGGTTCCTCTTCAACGCCTATCCGATCGGAGGTGCGGGCGCCGCTGCCACGTTCGAGATCGTGTCGGGCGAGAGCATGGGGCAGGTGACCTCGGCGATGGCCGCCAAAGGGATCGTGTCCTCGGGGCTCGCGTTCCGGCTGGACCTCATCGTGACGGGGACCCCGACGCTCCAGCCCGGCTGGTACTCCATCCCGACGTCGTCGTCGTTCTCGGCCGTGAAGGCAGCCCTGTCGAACGGGCCTAACGCAATCGTCCTCACCGTGTTGACCGCGAGGGCCTCCTGGGAGATCGAGAGCGATCTGGCGAGCGCCATGGGGGCCCCCTTCGCACGCACGTTCGAGTCGTACGTCCACAATGGCACGGTGCCCTCGCCGTTCCAGCCCACCCCGCACGCCTCCTTGGAAGGGCTGCTCGCGCCGGGCACCTACGTGCTGGCACCCGGGGAGACCCCAAAGGAGCTGCTCAGCCAGATGATCTCGCAGTTCGTTGCTCGCGCCGCCTCCGTGGGGCTCCACCCATCCACGACCCGCAACGGGCTGAACGCCGACCAGCTGCTCACGGTCGCCTCGATCGTGGAAAAGGAGGGCTACTACGCGCGCAACATGCCGAAGGTCGCGACGGTCGTCTACAACAGGCTCGCACGCTCGATGGCCCTGAAGATGGACACGACGGTGCTGTATGCGCTCCACCAGGACGGCGGACCGGTGACGCACGCGACCGAGGCGTTCATGTCGCCGTACAACACGTACCTGCATGTCGGCCTCCCGCCGTCGCCCATCTGCATCCCTTCGACCCAGGCGCTGAGCGCGACCCTGCACCCGCCAGCGGGGCCATGGCTCTACTTCGTCTCCGACGCATCCGGCGAGATGGCGTTCTCGTCCACCTTTGCCCAGCAGCTCGCGAACGAGGCGCTCGCCGCCAATGGCGGCCTGTGACACCGGAGCTGGACCCGACGGGCACCACGCGGGTCTTCGGCGTCGTGGGCGATCCGGTTATCCACTCGATGTCCCCGGCGCTGCACAACGCGGCCTTCCGATCGCTTGGCGTCGATGCCGTCTCGATCGCGCTGCGCGCTCGTGAGCTCGACGCCGCCGTCGTGGTCGACGCGGTCCGGCGACTCGGCATCGCGGGCCTCAGCGTCACGATGCCCCTCAAGGCCGCGGTCGTGGAGCACTGCGACGAGCGCACGGCGCTCGTCGAGCTGCTCGGGGCTGCGAACTGCCTCGTGCGCACCGCCGACGGCGCCGGGCGCGCCGAGTCGACCGACGGCCAAGGGCTGCTCGACGCGATCGCGTGTGCTGCGCATCGTGACGTTCGCGGCCTGCGCTGCGCGGTCATCGGGGCCGGGGGAGCGGCGAGCGCGGCCGTCGTCGCCCTCGCCTCCGCGGGTGCCGCCGAGGTGGTCGTGATCGCACGGCGCCCGGACCGCGCAGGCCTTGTTGCGTCACTGGTCGATGCGGGGCGGGTCGGCTCGCCCAGCGACGTGAGCGAGCTCGACATCGTCGTGCAGGCGACGCCCGCCGGGATGCTCGGCACGTCCGAGGCGCAGGCGGTCCCGCTCGTGGATCCGACGTCGCTACGGGCCGGCCAGGTCGCCGTGGACCTCGTCTACCATCCTCGCGTGACCCCCTGGCTCGCACGGGCGGCGTCCAGCGGCGCGAGCGCGGTCGGCGGCGTCGAGGTGCTCGTGCACCAGGCGGCTGGGGCACTCGCGATCTGGCTCGGCGTGCCCGCACCGCTCGAGGCGCTGCACGCCGCGGCGACCGCGCCGTGATCCACACTCGGCTGCCGAACCTCGGGGCGGCCCGAAGGGTCCCCGGCTTCGACCTGCTGCTGGCTGGCCTGGCGCTCGCCGTCGGGGCCTTCGGCGTGCTCATGGTGTACAGCGCGACCCGACCCGAGCTCTCCACTGGCGGTGACCCGCACTACTACCTCAAGCGCCAGGCGCTCTTCGTGGCCCTCGGCCTCGTGGTCATGCTCGGCGTCTCTCGCATCGACTACCGGCGGCTCGAGCAGCTCGCGACGCCGGCGTACGTGCTCTCGATCCTCGCACTGCTCGCCGTGCGCACGCCGATCGGATCGAACGCGCTCGGCTCCCAGCGCTGGTTCAACTTCCACTTCATCCAGGTCCAGCCCTCGGAGTTCACGGTGCTTGCGATGATCCTCGCGATCGCGACCTACTGCGAGCGGCGGCCCGACGGGCTCTCGATGCGCGACGTCTGGCGCCTCCTGCTCATGGCGGGGCTGCCGATCCTGCTCGTGTACCTCCAGCCCGACCTCGGGACCGCCATCATCATGGTGGTCGTGCTCATGGTCATGCTCGCGATCGCCGGGGTCCCGCCGAGGTTCCTGTTTCTCATGACCGTCGTCGCCGTCGGCGTCGCGCTGCTCGCCATCGTTCTCGGCGTCCTCCAGCACTACCAGGTGCTGCGCCTCACGAGCTTTCTGCAGCAGAAGTCGTACCAGACCAACGAGTCCAAGATCGCGATCGGAGCCGGGGGCCTCTGGGGCAGCGGGCTCTTCCAGGGCATCTCGACGCACGGCTACGTCCCCGAGCAGCAGACGGACTTCATCTTCTCGGTCGTCGGCTCCCAGCTGGGCTTCATCGGGGCGAGCGGCCTCATCGTCGCGCTCGGCGCGATCTCAGCTCGGATGCTGCGTGCGTCGATGCTCGCGAAGGACCACCTCGGCCGGCTGCTCGCGGTCGGGATCTTCACGTTCTTCGCGTTCAGCTGCTTCCAGAACGTCGGGATGATCATGGGCATCATGCCGGTCACGGGCATCCCGCTCCCGCTCGTCAGCTACGGGGGCTCTGCGGCGGTGTGCTTCTTCCTTGCCGCGGGCATCGTGCTGTCGGTCACCAGACGTCGGACCGGTAGGACGACCTAGTGGACGACGCGGTGGACGACGC
>PLCI01000073.1:3317-4193 GCA_003135595.1 Acidimicrobiaceae bacterium
TCCTGGTCGCGACGGGCAGCGACGTCGTGGCCATCCGCCTCACCGGCGAGCGCGGGGGGACGATCATCGCCGAGCTGGACCTCATGACGCCCAAGGGCCACCAGGTCCTCGACTGCCGCCCGACCGACGGGATCGCCGTCGCGCTGCGCCAGGTCACCCCCGTCCCGATCCTGTGCGACGTGACGCTGCTCGACGACTGACGGGTGCGACTTACGTCACGAATGCGGTCGGCGGGTCCCCGGGGGTCGCGACCGCCATCGGCGCCTCGCCGGCGGTCGGCCGCGTCTCGGCCTCCTCGGAGAGCCGCATGAGGAGGGCCAAGAGNNGCGCGTATCTCGCCGCCGCGCACTTCATTGTTGTTCTCATCTGAAATGCGCAAGAGCACCGCAACGATGACGTAATTCGAAAAGAGCGAACTGCCGCCGTAGGCCATGAAGGGCAGCGTGATGCCGGTCAGCGGCAGGAGGCGGAGCACGCCGGCCATGATGAAGAACGCCTGGAACCCGAGCGTGGCGGTGAGCCCGACGGCGCAGAGCCGCGCGAAGTCGCTGCGCGCCCGCTGGGCGATCTGGAGTCCCGTCCCCACCATCAGCGTGAACCCAACGACGACCACGGAGAGGCCGAGGAACCCCATCTCCTCGCCGATCGCGGCGAACATCATGTCCGAGGTGAGGTTGGGGACGTCGTGGTGGATTCCTGCGGTGCCCCGCCCGAGCCCCGTCCCGCCGAGCCCTCCCGCTGCCAGGGCGAACCAGCCCTGGATGATCTGGAAGCCGGTGTTCTGCGGATCCTTCCACGGGTCGAGCCACACCGAGATGCGCTCGTGGACCTGTGAGAACGAGTGCGCGGCAACCAGCGCCCCGAGCCCGAACAAGA
>PLCI01000065.1 GCA_003135595.1 Acidimicrobiaceae bacterium
ATGGCAGAGCTGAGCGTGCTCACGGCACTTCGCCTCGAGTCGATCGCCGTCGGCGGCGCCGACGCGATCGTGGGCAAGGGCGCCGCACGCGCTCGCCGCGCCGGCGCGCGGCTGTCCGAGCGGCTCTCGCCCGAGACCGCGGTCGCGGTCGTCGGCGTCGCGGGTGGCCTCGCCCCCGAGATGCGACCGGGCGACCTCGTGATCCCGACGGAGCTGCGCACGACCGACGCCCCGGGAGCGCTCGCGCTGCCCGCGGCGGCCCTCCTCGCCGCGGAGTTCCGGCGCGTCGGCGCTCGAGTCCATGACGGACCGCTCGTCTCGGCGACCCGGTACGTGAGGAACGGGGCGCGCGCGTCGCTGGCGGCGACGGGCGCGGTCGCCGTCGACATGGAGTCGGCGTGGCTGACCAAGGCCCTCGGCAGCCGCCCGATCGCGGTGGTGCGCGCCGTCTCGGACACCGCCGAGCACTCGCCGCTCGTCGGCGGTGTCCACGCGCTGCGCGCGCTGCGAGGCGTGCGCGCGCCGCTCGAGCGCTGGGCACGCGCGTGCGGGCCCCACCAGGTCCTGCTTGCCTCGCCACGGTCGTTCTGCGCGGGAGTCGAGCGGGCAATCGAGATCGTCGAGCGCGCGCTCCAGCGCTACGGCGCGCCCGTCTACGTCCGCCGACAGATCGTCCACAACCTGCACGTGGTGCGCGACCTCGAGTCCAAGGGCGCGATCTTCGTCGAGGAGCTCGATGACGTGCCCGACGACTCGGTGGTGGTGTTCGCGGCCCACGGCGTGGCCCCGACGGTGCGAGCAGACGCCGCCGCCCGGGCGGACCTGACCGTCGTGGACGCCACGTGCCCACTCGTCGCCAAGGTCCACGCAGAGGCGCGGCGCTTCGCGGCCAAGGACTACACGCTCGTCCTCATCGGTCACGCCGAGCACGAAGAGGTCGTCGGCACCGTCGGCGAGGCACCCGACCGGACCCACGTGGTGGCGTCCGCCGCAGACGTCGCCGCCCTCCCGATCGACGACCGCGCCAAGGTGGCATACCTGACGCAGACGACGCTCGCGGTGGACGAGACCGCCGCGGTCATCGATTCGCTGCGGGCGCGGTTCGCCGACGTCACCTCGCCGCCGGCCGACGACATCTGCTATGCGACGCAGAACCGACAGGACGCGGTGCGCGCGATCGCGCGACGTTGCGACCTCGTGCTCGTCGTTGGCTCGGAGAACTCCTCCAACACCCAGCGGCTCGTCGAGCTCGCGCGCCGCGAGGGCACGAGGTCCGAACTGCTCGAGGACGCCGCCGGGCTCGAGCTCGCATGGCTTGACGGCGCCCGGACGCTCGGGCTGACCGCCGGCGCCTCGGTGCCCGACACGCTCGTCCGGGAGCTGCTCGACGTCCTGGGGCACCTCGGTCCGCTCGAAGTCACCGAGGAGCGCGTCGCCGAAGAGGACGTCCGCTTCGCGCTACCAGGGGGAGTTCGCTGATGCCGGTACCACTCAGACAGAACCTTCGCATCGGCGCGCACCTGCTGCGCCATCGCCTGAAGAAGACGAAGTACTACCCATTCATCGTCGAGATCGAGCCGTTGTTCGCGTGCAACCTCTCCTGCCCGGGCTGCGGGAAGATCCAGCACCCGACCGAGGTGCTCCGCAAGCGGCTCTCGGTCCAGGACATCGTGGGCGCGGTCGAGGAGAGCGGGACGCCGATGGTCTCGATCGCGGGGGGCGAGCCGCTGCTGCATCCCGACATCGAAGAGATCGTCGCGGCGCTCGTCCGCCGAAAGGTCTACGTGTACCTGTGCACCAACGGCGTGCTGCTGCGGCGTCGCCTCGACAAGTTCACGCCGTCGCGCTACTTCTCGTTCGTCCTGCACGTCGACGGGCTGCGCGACCGCCACGACCAAGCGGTCAACCGCGAGGGCGTCTTCGACGAGGTCGTCATGGCGATCCGCGAGGCGAAGGCGAAGGGCTTTCGCGTCACTACGAACTCGACGTTCTTCAACACCGACGAGCCCAAGACCGTGCGAGACGTCCTCGACTTCCTGAACGACGACCTCGAGGTCGACGCGATGATGATCTCCCCCGCCTACGCCTACGAGAAGGCTCCCGACCAGGCGCACTTCTTAGGCCCGGACCAGACGAGGGACCTCTTCAAGCGCGCCTTCGCCGACGGCAAGCGCAAGCACTGGCGGCTCAACCACTCGCCATTGTTCCTCGACTTCCTCGAGGGAAAGGTCGACTTCCAGTGCACCGCCTGGGGCATCCCCAGCTACTCGGTATTCGGCTGGCAGCGGCCGTGCTATCTGATGGCCGACGGCTACGCCAGCAGCTACAAGGAGCTCGTTGAGACCACCGACTGGGCCGCCTACGGGCGAGGGCGCGATCCTCGCTGCGAGAACTGCATGGCGCACTGCGGCTACGAGCCCTCCGCGGTGATCGCGAGCATGGGGTCGCTTCGCGAGTCCCTCCGTGCGCTCCGGAGCACTCGATGACCGACCTCGGGCTCCTCGAGAGCCCTCCGGCAGGCGCGCTCGACAACGTCGTCTCGTCGCGCGATCTGCGGACCCTCACGACCGCGCAGCTCGAGGCGTTGGCCGACGAGCTGCGGTCGTTCCTCGTCTCGAGCGTCTCGGTCACCGGCGGGCACCTCGGGTCCAACCTCGGCATCGTCGAGCTCACGATCGCCCTGCACCGAGTCTTCGCGTCCCCCGATGACGCGATTCTCTGGGACACCGGTCACCAGGCGTACGTGCACAAGCTGCTCACCGGCAGGCGTGACGGCTTCGGGACGCTTCGCCAGGCGGGTGGGCTCTCGGGCTACCCGAGCCGCGGGGAGTCCGAGCACGACCTCGTGGAGAACAGCCACGCGTCGACCGCACTCTCCTACGCCTACGGCCTCGCGTCGGCCCGCTCGCTGCGGGGCGACGACCGCCGTGTCGTGGCGGTCGTCGGCGACGGCGCGCTCACCGGCGGGGTCGCCTACGAGGCGCTCAGCAACATCGGGAGCTCCGCGAGGCGTCTCGTGATCGTGCTCAACGACAACGGCCGCAGCTATGCCCCGACGGTGTCGCCGCTCACCGCGGCGAACGGCTCGGCCGCGATGGGCTTCTTCGAGTCGCTCGGCATCCGCTACTACGGACCCGTCGACGGCCACGACGTGGCGGCGCTCGAGGAGGCGCTGCGGGGCCTCGTGGACCAGCCCGGCCCCGTCGTGCTCCACGCGTGCACGACCAAGGGGCGCGGGTACGGTCCGGCCGAGCGCGACGAGGACAAGCGCCTGCACGACGTCGGCCCCTTCGATCCTTCGACCGGGACCGCCCTTGCTGCCGTCCCCTCGTCGCGCAGCTACACCCAGGCCTTCGGCGCGGCTCTCGTTCGCGAGGCGGCGTTGCACCCCGAGCTCGTCGCGATCACCGCGGCGATGGGCGGCCCGACCGGACTCGCGCCGTTCCGGGAGCGATACCCCGAGCGGTTCTTCGACGTCGGGATCGCCGA
>PLCI01000025.1:0-9091 GCA_003135595.1 Acidimicrobiaceae bacterium
GCGGGTGAGGGCCGCCGGGTCAAGCAGCTCTCCGAGCTCGTCGCGCCGATCAACGCGCTCGAGCCCGAGATGGAGCGGCTCTCCGACGCCGAGCTCGCCGACAAGACCGTGGAGTTCCGGGAGCGACTCGCCAAGGGCGAGACCGTCGACGACCTCTTGATCGAGGCGTTCGCGGTCGTGCGCGAGGCGAGCAGGCGCGTGCTCGGGCAGCGCCACTACGACGTGCAGCTGATGGGCGGCATGGCGCTGCACTTCGGGTGGATCGCCGAGATGAAGACCGGCGAGGGCAAGACCCTCGTCTCCACGCTGCCCGTCTATCTGAACGGGCTCGAGCAGCGCGGCGTGCACATCGTCACGGTCAACGACTACCTCGCGACCCGCGACTCGGAGTGGATGGGGCGGCTGCATCGCTTCCTCGGGATCACCGTCGGCCGCGTTGGGCCCGACATCGACGACGCCGCGGAGAAGCGGGCGGCGTACGCGTGCGACGTGACCTACGGGACCAACACCGAGTTTGGCTTCGACTACCTGCGCGACAACATGGCGCGATCCAAGGAGGACATGGTCCAGCGCGGCCACGTCTACGCGATCGTGGACGAGGTCGACTCGATCCTCATCGACGAGGCGAGGACGCCGCTCATCATCTCGGGTCCCTCCGACGACGCGACGAAGCTGTACTACCAGTTCGCGTCGATCGTCCGGGGACTGACGCGCGACGTCGACTACGAGGTCGACGAGGAGAAGCGCACGGTCGCGCCGACCGAGGACGGCATCGCGAAGGTCGAGAGCTCCCTCGGGATCGCGAACATGTACGACGCGGTCGCGACGAACTACGTCCACCAGCTCACCCAGGCGCTGCTCGCCAAGGAGCTGTACCACCGCGACAAGGACTACATCGTCGACGGCGGCGAGGTGAAGATCATCGACGAGTTCACGGGGCGCACGCTTGAGGGGCGCCGATGGGCCGACGGCACGCACCAGGCCGTCGAGGCCAAGGAGCGCGTCAAGATCAAAGAGGAGAACCACACCTGGGCGACGGTCACGCTCCAGAACTACTTCCGTCTCTACCAAAAGCTCGCAGGCATGACGGGCACCGCGGAGACCGAGGCCGCCGAGTTCTCCAACACCTACAAGCTCACCGTCATCCCGATCCCGACGAACGCCCCCAACCAGCGCCGCGACGAGCCTGACCTCATCTACAAGACCGAGGACGCCAAGTTCGAGGCTGTCGTCGACGACATCGTCGAGCGTCGGGAGCGCGGCCAGCCGGTGCTCATCGGTACCGCCTCGGTCGCGAAGTCCGAGCACCTCTCGAGGCTCCTCGACAAGCGTGGCATCCCCCACGAGGTCCTGAACGCGAAGCAGCACTTCCGCGAGGCCGAGATCGTCGCCCAGGCGGGGCGCCCCGGCGCGGTGACGGTGGCGACGAACATGGCCGGCCGCGGCGTCGACATCGTGCTCGGCGGGAATCCCGAGAACCTCGCCCAGCGCGAGCTCCGCGGCCAGGGGCTCGCCCCGGGGGACGACGCCTGGGAGGCGGCATGGCCCGAGGCGCTCGCGCGCCACACCTCGGTGTGCTCCAAGGACGGCGAGCGAGTGATCGAGGCCGGCGGGCTCTACGTGCTCGGCTCCGAGCGCCACGAGTCCCGGCGCATCGACAACCAGCTGCGTGGACGCTCGGGGCGCCAGGGGGACCCCGGCGAGTCGAGGTTCTTCCTGTCGCTCGAAGACGAGCTCATGCGGCTGTTCGCGACGGGTGCGGTCAGCTGGGTGATGGACAAGGCGGTCCCCGAGGACGTGCCCATCGAGGCCAAGATGGTGACCAAGGCGATCGAGCGCGCCCAGAACACCGTCGAGGGCCGCAACGCCGAGCAGCGCAAGGACGTCCTCAAGTACGACGAGGTGATGAACGAGCAGCGCAAGGTGATCTACGCGCGCCGCCTGCAGATCCTGGAGGACGAGGACCTGCACGCGCGGACGCTCGAGCTGATCGACGTCGCCGCCCAGACGCTCGTCGAGCGCTCGTGTCCCTCGGAGTACCCCGAGGACTGGGACCTGCACCGACTGATCCTCGAGGCCACGCAGTACTGGCCGACTACGCTCACCGCCGAGCAGCTTGCCGAGAGCGACTCGCTGAGCACGCTCACCGACCGCGTCCAGACCGACGGCGTCGAGTACTACGAGCAGCACTGCACCGAGCTGCCGGGCGGCGAGGAGACGGCTCGAGCGCTCGAGCGCGACGTGATGCTCCAGATCCTCGACCAGCGCTGGCGCGAGCACCTGAGCGAGATGGACCACCTCCGCGACGGCATCCACCTCCGTGCCGTCGCCCAGCTGGACCCGCTCGTCGCCTGGCAGCGCGAGGGCTACACGATGTTCGAGAAGCTGCTCGACTCGATTGACGACGACTACCTGCGGTACATCACCCACATGGAGGCAACCCCCGAGGAGCCGCCCGCGGCGGGCGCGGACCTGTCCCGAGCCACCTACGTCGCCCAGGAGGACCCCCAGGCTCCCGCCGCCCTCGGGGCGGTCACCGGCGGCGAGGAGACGGGCGAGCCGCAGCCGGTCGCCACGGTAGTGAAGGCCCCCCACGAGAAGATCGGGCGCAACGAGCCGTGCTGGTGCGGTTCGGGCAAGAAGTTCAAGTTCTGCCATGGCAGGGCCTGAGCGGCCCGGCGAGGTCGCGCCCGGTGACGCACTCGCGGGCCTGCGGCAGCGCCTGAGGGAGGCCGAGCAGTACCTGGGGATCGCCGAGCGCCGGTCCCGCGCCAAGTCGCTCGAGGCCGAGGCAGCCGAGCCGGGCCTCTGGGACGATCCGGACCGCGCCCGCGCGGTCACGACCGAGCTCGGGCGCGTGACGGGCGACCTCGAGGCATTCGACGCACTCGACGCGTCCCTGGGCGATGCCGAGGTGCTCGCTGAGATGGTGGAGGAGTCACGGCGCACCGACGAGCGCGACAGCTCGCTCGAGAGCGAGCTGTCGGGGTCGGTCGGCTCGCTCACCAAGCGCATCGACGCGCTCGAGCTGCAGAGCCTCTTCACGGGCGAGCACGACGAGCGCGACGCGATCGCCGAGATCCACGCAGGCGCTGGNNTTCGAGGTCGAGGTCGACGAGGTGACCGAGGGACAGGAGGCGGGCCTCTTGTCGGCGACGTTCATCGTGAAGGGCCGGTTCGCCTACGGACTGCTCGACGCGGAGCGCGGCGTGCACCGACTCGTCCGGATGAGCCCGTTCGACTCGCAGCACCGCCGCCAGACGTCCTTTGCGTCCGTCGAGGTGACGCCGTTCCTCGACGACGTCGCAGACGACGTCGAGATCGACGAGAAGGACCTCCGCGTCGACACCTACCGCTCGTCAGGTGCGGGCGGCCAGCACGTGAACAAGACGGACTCGGCCGTGCGCCTCACCCACCTGCCGACGGGCATCGTCGTCAGCTGCCAGAACGAGCGCAGCCAGCACCAGAACCGCGCGCGGGCGATGCAGATCCTCGCCAACAAGCTCGCCGAGCGCGCGCGCGCGGAGCGCAAGGCCGAGCTCGAGGAGCTGTCCGGCGAGCGCACGGACAACGCCTGGGGCAGCCAGATCCGCTCGTACGTGCTCGCGCCGTACCAACTTGTAAAAGATTTACGAACGAACGAGGAGACCGGGAATGTCGCGCTCGTGCTGGACGGGGACATCGACGAGTTCATCGAGGCCGAGCTGCGGCGGCGGCGCACCAATCCTTGACACGGTGCTCTAGGGGCTCTTCGGTAGGCTGGCTCCGCCGCATCAGAGGCAGCGACGTGTCGCGCTGTCCCGCAGCACCAACCCCATGATCGAGCTGCAGAACGTCACCAAGACCTACCGCGCGGGGACCGTCGCGCTCCGCGACATCTCGTTGTCGATCGACAAGGGCGAGTTCGTGTTCGTGGTGGGGTCGTCGGGCTCGGGCAAGACGACGCTGCTCCGCCTGCTCCTGCGCGAGGAGCTGCCCGACCAGGGCAAGATCCTCGAGGCCGGACGCGACATCGTGCACCTCCCCAAGTGGCGGGTCCCGTACCTTCGCCGAAACATCGGCTGCGTCTTCCAGGACTTCCGCCTCCTGCCCAACAAGACGGTCTTCGAGAACGTCGCGTTCGGCCTCGAGGTCATCGGCCGTCCCGCGACGGTCGTGAACCAGCAGGTGCCCCAGATCCTCGAGCTCGTCGGGCTCTCCCACAAGTCCAAGAGCCTCCCGAACGAGCTGTCCGGCGGCGAGCAGCAGCGCGTCGCCGTCGCCCGTGCGTTCGTGAACCGCCCGCTCATTCTCCTTGCCGACGAGCCGACAGGAAACCTCGACCCGACGAACTCGGAGGGCATCATGGCCCTGCTCGACCGCATCAACCGCACCGGAACGACCGTCGTCGTCGCCACGCACGACAAGCTCCTGGTCGACCGGATGCGCCGCCGCGTCGTCGAGCTCGACGAGGGCCTGCTCGTCCGCGACCAGGCTCGNNATCCGAGAGACCGCGACCAACCTGTGGCGCAACCGGCTCATGACCATGGCCGCGGTGCTCACCGTGACGGTCTCGCTCGGCCTCGTCGGCTCGGCGCTGTACCTCAAGCAGGGGGCCGCGCAGGCGTCGGCCAGCTGGGAGCGCCAGACCCAGGTGATCGTCTGGATGTCGGCGACCTCGACGAGCGGCGAGCACAACGTCATCCAGGCCGAGCTCGCCCAGTCCAAGTACGTGGTCCAGCCCTGCAAGTTCCGCTCGAAGCGCTGGGACTACTACGAGGCCCTTCGCCTGCTCCCTGCCGCAGAGGTGCAGACGCTGAAGCCGAGCACCACCCCCTCGTCGTTCCGCTGCACGCCTGCACAGCCAGCCGAAGCGGCGATCATCGTGAGCCAGTTCACAGGCGCGCCCGGCGTCTTCGGGGCACCGACCACCCCGTCTGCGGAGATCCACGCCATCCAGACGACCGTCAACTGGCTCCAGCTCGCCCTCTTGATGATCGCGCTCGTGCTGCTTCTGTCCGCGAGCGTCCTCATCCTCAACAGCATCAGGATGGCGATCTTCGCCCGGCGCCGCGAGGTCTCGGTCATGAAGCTCGTCGGCGCCACCAACTGGTTCATCCGCATCCCGTTCATCGCCGAGGGGATGATCCAGGGGCTCTTGGGCGCGCTCCTCGCNNACGACACCCAGTCGCTCGGCGCACAGATGCGCCTCACCGGGTGGCACGTGTTCATGACCGACCTGGTCGTCGTCGTCATCGGCGTGCTGATCGGCTCGATCGGCTCGGCCTTCGCCGTGCGCCGCTTCCTCGACGTCTAGCGGGGCTCCTCGGGATCCTTCGACGCCGGCACCTGCTCGAAGTCGATCGCGAGCGAGTTCACGCAGTAGCGCATCCCGGTGTCCGTCGGGCCGTCGTCGAAGACGTGGCCCAGGTGCCCGCCGCAGCGCGAGCACACGATCTCGGTGCGGCGCATGAAGTGGCCGTTGTCGGCTCGCTCGACCACCGTGCCGGGGATCGCCCGGTCGAAGCTCGGCCACCCGCTGCCCGAGTCGAACTTCGAGCCGGACTCGAACAGGGCCTGCCCGCAGCCCCCGCACGTGAACGACCCGTCCTCTTCGACGTGGAGGAGCGAGCCCGAGAACGCGGGCTCGGTCGCCGCCTTGCGCAGGACCTCGTAGCGATCTCTCGACAGTTTCTCGCGCCACTGCTCGTCGCTCAGCTCCACCTCGAAACCCACGTTGCCCTCTCGATGCCGTCTCATGCTCTTGTAGTCAACCGGGTTCCGCGGTCCGTTACGCATCACACGACGTCGCAAGGCCCTGAGCGGACATCCCGAGCCCCTTCGCCGTAAAAAGTAGGCTCTTCCGACGTGAGGGGCGTCCTTTTGGCGGGTGGCACCGGCTCGAGGCTCCACCCCCTCACGGCCTCGACGAACAAGCACCTCCTGCCGATCGCCGGGCGCCCGATGATCGAGTGGGCGATCGAGGCCCTGGTCCGGGCGGGCGTGACCGAGATGATCGTGGTCACCGGCCCCGAGCACATGGACGCCTTCCGCGACCTGTTGGCCGACGGCGCGAGCCTCGGNNCTCACCGAGGCATTCGCCGACGGCGGCCCGATCGTGCTCATGCTTGCCGACAACCTCCTCGAGTGCTCGCTCGCCGACATGGTTGCCTCCTTCGAGCGCGAGCCCTCGGGCGCGCGGCTTCTCCTGTGCGAGATGGACGACGAGAACCACCTCCGGCACCTCGGCGTGCCGGTCCTCGGCGAGTCAGGCCAGATCGTCGCGATCGTGGAGAAGCCCGACGACCCGCCGAGCCACTTCGCGGTCACGGGCGTCTACTGCTACGACGCCTCCGTCTACGACGTCGTGAAGACGCTCCAGCCCTCGGGTCGTGGCGAGCTCGAGATCACCGACGTGAACAACCACTACGTCTCGCGAGACGGCGTTGCCTTCGACGTGCTCACGGGGTTCTGGGGGGACGCGGGCGAGTCGCTCGAGGCCTACCAGCAAGTCGACGAGTTCGTCACCCTGAAGGGCGCGAACAACCCCGCCTGAGTCAGCGGATGGGCGGGAGCCCGGTCTGGTGCGTCGCGAAGGGGATCGCGACGACCGCATCGGGTGCGCCGTCGACGGCCCGGCGCACCGACTCGGCGATGCCCACGCCGTCGAGCCCGAGCTCTTTGAGCAGGCCGTCGGGCTTCCCGTGCGCCACGAAGACCCGCGGCACGCCCAGGACACGGCCGGGTGGCGCCACGACGCCCGACTCGCTTGCCGCCGTGGCGATCGCGCCGAGGAGGAACTCGCCGGCCCCGCCATGTCGGAAGCCGTCCTCGACGGTGACGACGACTCGGTGCGAGAGCGCCGAGTCGATCATCTCGGGGTCCGGCGGCGACACCACCCGCACGTCGTAGACCGAGGCGTCGATGCCCTGCGCCGCGAGCAGGTCGGCGGCGTCGAGCGCGGCGCCCACGAGCTTGCCGACGGCCAGCACGCACACGGAGCCGTCGCCCTCGCGGAGCCGTCGCGCGCGCAGCCCCTCGCCGACGCCGACGCAGCGGTCCGGTGGCGCGGTCTTCGGGAAGCGGATCGACGAGGGGCCGGGCAGCGCGAGCGCGGTCTCCAGCATGACGCCGACCTCGTCGGCGTTCGACGGCGCGAACACCGTCATGTGCGGGATCGACAGGCACAGCGCGAGGTCGAGCATGCCGTGGTGGCTCGGCCCGTCGTCGCCGGTGATCCCGGCGCGGTCGAGCACGGTCACCACCGGGAGCCGGTGCAGGCCCACGTCGAGGTTCGCCTGGTCGAACGCACGGGTGAAGAACGTCGAGTAGACCGCGACGACCGGGCGCAAGCCGCCCATCGCCATCCCGGCGGCAGCCGTCATCTCATGCTGCTCGGCGATCCCGACGTCGAAGAAGCGCTCGGGGAACTTGGACTGGAAGGGGAGCAGGCCCGTTGGGCCGGGCATCGCCGCGGTGAGCGCCACGATTCGATCGTCCTCGGCGGCGAGGTCGACGAGCGACCTCGAGAACGCGTCGGTGTAGCTCTCCGGGACGACCCCGAGGTCCTCATCGCCCACGTGGGCCCTGACCCGGAAGTCATGGAGCCGCTGGACGTCGTCCTGCTCCGCGGGCGCGTAGCCGCGACCCTTCTCGGTGAGCACGTGGACCACGATCGGCCCGTCCCACTCCGCGGCGTTGCGCAGCGACTGCTCGAGCACGGCGATGTCGTGGCCGTCGATCGGGCCCACGTAGCGCACGCCGAGCGCCTCGAAGAACGTGTGCGGGGTGACGATCTCTCGCAGGACCGAGGTCACGCCGTGGACGCCGACGTAGGCGAACTCGCCCACGCCGGGGATCTCGCGCAGCACGCGCCGCAGGCGGTCGCGTGTCTGGACGTAGGTCGGGTGGAGTCGCAGGTTGGTGAGCGACTCGCTGAGTCGCGAGATCGTCGGGGCGTAGCTGCGCCCGTTGTCGTTGAGCACGATCACGCATCGACGGCCCGAGTGGCCGAGGTTGTTGATCGCCTCGTAGGCCATGCCGCCGGTGAGCGAGCCGTCGCCGACGATCGCCACGACTCGACGGTTGCCGCCGTGGCCCTGGAGCTCGCCTCGAAGCTCGAAGGCGGTGGCGAGTCCGTGCGCGTAGGAGAGCGCGGTCGAGGCGTGCGAGCTCTCGATCCAGTCGTGCTCGCTCTCGGCCCTGCTCGGGTAGCCCGACAGCCCGCCGCGCTGCTTCAGATCCTTGAAGCCGTAGCGCCGGCCNNGGCGAGTCGAAGACCCGGTGCAGCGCGATCGTGAGCTCCACCACCCCGAGGTTCGAGCCGAGGTGCCCGCCGGTCTTCGTGACCGCGTCGACGATGAAGGTACGGATCTCCGCTGCGAGCTCGACGAGCTGGTCCTCAGAGAGGAGACGAAGGTCCGACGGCGTCTCGATGGACTGCAGCAACATTGCCGCGCAAGCCTATCGGTGCCGACGCCCGGCCACCGGATGCGCGGCATCACGGGTCGCCTCGGTACGCTTCGCCAATGACCACCGCCGAGCTCATCGAGCGCGACACCATCGACCGAGTCCTCGCCGAAGCCCTCACCTCGGGAGGCGAGTTCGCCGAGGTGTTCTGCGAGGACAAGTACTCGAGCTTCGCCTCGATGGACCAGCGCAAGGTCGAAGAGCTGGGCAACAGCCATGAGCGCGGGGCGGGCATCCGCGTCGTGGTCGGGGAGACCACCGGCTTTGCGCACACCTCCGACCTCAGCGAGCGGGGACTGCTCGAGGCCGCGCGCACCGCGTCCTCGGTGGCGCGCGGCGGCAAGACGACGGCCCCTGTGGCGCTGGGAACCCTCGCTGCGCACCCGGTTCGCGCGGACGTGATCCCGGGCGACGTCGCAAAGGAGCGTCGAGTCCAGCTCCTGGAGGCCGCGGACGACGCCGCGCGCTCCGCAGGCTCGTCGATCGCACAGGTGATGGTCGGCATCGGTGACTCGAGACGACGGATCCTCGTCGCGAACTCCGACGGCACGTACGCGACCGACGACCTCGTGCGGACCCGGATGAACGTGATCTGCGTCGCGAGCGGCGACACCGGCATGCAGACGGGCTTCCAGCCGATCGC
>PLCI01000025.1:9231-16699 GCA_003135595.1 Acidimicrobiaceae bacterium
CGCAACGTGCTGATCGAGAACGGCGTGCTCACGGACTACATGTGGGACTGGCTCCAGTCGCGCAAGGGCGATCGTGCCTCATCGGGCAACGGCCGGCGTGAGTCCTACCAGTGCCTCCCGCTCGTGCGGATGACCAACACGTTCCTGCTCGCGGGCAGCGAGGACCCCGACGAGATCGTCGCGCAGACCCCGCGGGGCATCTACGTCGCCCAGCTGAGCGGCGGCCAGGTGAACACCGCGACGGGGGACTTCACCTTCGGGACCTCGGAGGCCTACCTGATCGAGGACGGCAAGCTCACCGCGCCGCTGCGCGACTGCCAGCTGATCGGCAACGGCCCCGAGATCCTTGCCAGGGTCGACGCGATCGGCACGGACTTCGCGATGTCGCCGGGCACGTGCGGGAAGGACGGCCAGTCGGTGCCCGTGGGCTGCGGCCAGGCCACGATGCGCATCTCGGCGATGACCGTCGGGGGTGCGGCGGCGTGAGCGACCTGCTGGAGCTCGCGAACTCGATCGTCGGGCGCGCCGGAAAGGGCGAGCTCCTCGAGGTGTACGCGGCAACGGGGACCGAGACCGAGGTGCGCTCGTACCAGGGCGACGTCGAGTCGCTCACCTCGGCGACCACCTCGGGGGTGGGCATCCGGGTCCTCGTCGAGGACCCCGCAGGTGCCCGTGTGGGCTTTGCCTCGGCTGGTTCACTCGCACCCGACGTGATCGACGAGGTCCTCGCCGACGCGCGTGACAACGCCCGGTTCGCCACGCCCGACGAGATGGTCGCGTTCGCCGCGCCCGACGGCGTGGCATTCGCCGAGCTGGACCTCGAGGACGAGGGCCTCGCGAGCGTGCCCACCGACAAGAAGATCGCAATGGCCATCGAGCTCGAGCGAATCGCGCGCGCGTGCGACGCGCGCGTGCGCCAGATCGACGACTCCTCCTACGGCGACGCGGTCGTCGAGTCGGCGATGGCGTCGACGACGGGCATCCGAGCCAGCACGAGGCGCTCGATGTCCTGGCTCTCGCTGGCCGCCATCGCCAGCGCCGGCGGGCGCGACCAGACCGGCTACGCAAGCGCCGCGCGGCGAGGCCCCGACGCGCTTGACGTCGAGGCGACCGCGCTCGAGGCCGTCCACCGTGCCACGAGGATGCTCGGGGCGACCAAGCCCGGCTCGGCGCACTGCCCCGTCGTCTTCGACCCGAGGGTCACCGCGACGGTGCTCGCAGTGATCGCCTCGGCCCTGTCGGGCGAGACCGTGACCAAGGGCCGCTCGTTCTTCGCCGACCGGGTGGGCGAGGTGGTCGCCTCGCCCATCGTGACGCTGGTCGACGACCCGACCGACCCGAGGCACCTGTCGGCGAGCCACGTCGACGGCGAGGGCCTCGCGTGCCGCCGCAACGTGCTGATCGACGCGGGCGTGCTGCGGGGCTTCGTCTTCGACACGGTCTCGGCTCGGCGCGCGGGCACGTCGTCGACCGGCTCGGCGGTGCGTGGCGGCTACGGCGGCACGCCTTCGGCTGGCTGCCGCGCGCTCCATCTCGAGCCCGGCGTGCTCAGCCCCGAGGCGATCCTCGCCGAGATGGGCGATGGCGTCTACGTCCAGTCGGTGACCGGCGTGCACTCGGGCGTGAACCCCATCTCGGGTGACTTCTCGGTCGGCGCAGAGGGCCTTCGGATCACGAACGGAGTGCTTGGCGAGCCGTTGCGCGAGATGACCGTGGCCTCCACGCTGCAGCGGCTCCTCCTCGACGTGGTCGCCGTCGGTGCCGACGTCGAGTGGCTTCCCGGGGTCGCCGCTGGCCAGACGCTCGCGATCAGCGACGCGGCGCTGTCAGGGAACTAGCCCGACGCCGGCTTCGGCGCGACGGGCTTGGAGCTCGGCGCAGCCTTGGCGCCGTTGCTCGGCGCGCGAGCAGAGGACCCCGACGACGAGCTGGCTGCGTCCGAGGACCCCGACGACGAGCTGGCTGCGTCCGAGGACCCCGACGACGAGCTGGCTGCGTCAGAGGAACTTGACGACGATCCCGACGACGAGCCGTCGCTCCCGCTCGACGGTGCCGACTCCTTTACGCTGGACGACTCCTCCTTCGATGCGGACGAGGAGCGAGACGACGAGGTCCGGCTGTCGTTCTTGTAGAAGCCCGAGCCCTTGAAGACGATCCCGACGGGCGCGAACACCTTGCGCAGCGTCCCGGCGCACACCTCGCAGGTCGTGAGCGCCGCGTCATGGAAGCCCTGGACGACGTCGAAGGCCCGTCCGCAGGACTCGCAGCGGTACTCGTAGGTCGGCATCGGGCTCCTCGACTGACGATTGGCACTCCAAAGTGCCGAGTGCCAATCCTAGCGACCATCAGGGCTGGGACCGGCCTCGCCGTAGACTTCGCGCGTGCCGGACCGCCACCAGCTGCACCTCGACCCCATCGGGGCGCCCTTCGCGCGGGAGGTCGGGCCCTCCGAGGTCTCGCCACGCCGGGCGATGGCACGGTGCCGCGTCACGATGCTCCCAGAGACGACCGCGTCCATCGCGTCCAACGCCATCCACAAGGGCGACGTCCTCGGCGCGGCGCGGATCGCGGGCATCCAAGCGGCCAAGCGCGCCGCCGAGCTGCTCCCCATGTGCCATCCCGTGCTCGTCGGGAACGTGTCGGTCAACTTCAACATCGGCGACAACTTCGTCGAGGTCGAGGCCCACGTGGACACGGTGGACCGCACGGGCGTGGAGATGGAGGCCATGACAGCAGCGACGATCGCCGCGCTGTGCATCTTCGACATGTGCAAGAGCGCGGACCGGACCATGGCGATCGAGCAGGCCGCCGTCTGGGAGAAGTCCGGCGGTCGCTCCGGCACCTTCCGCCGCCAGATCGACCTCTGAGGACGACCAGCCTGCTCCGGGCGCTCCGCGCCCGGGTCGCGGCCGCGACCGCACGCGTAACGTGACCCCTCATGGCGAGGTCTGACACCACGGCACCCAAGACGCGGGTCGTCGACAAGCAGGAGCGCCAGATCAACCTCGTGCTCGTGCTGCTCAACACGGCCATGCCGGTGCCGCTCTCACGCCTTCGCACGGACGTCCCTGGCTACGACGGCGGGGCCGACGCGGTGCGCCAGAAGTTCGAGCGTGACAAGCGCGAGCTCCGCACGGCGGGCATCGAGATCCGATCCGTGCCGGTCGACAGCGACGACCAGGTCGGCTACCTCATCGAGCCGTCGTCGTTCTGGCTCCCCGACCTCGGCCTCGACGAGGACGAGGCGAGGGCGCTCGGGCTCGCCGCGGCCATGCTGGGGTTCGGACGCGACGGGGTGTCGCGGGTGCTGCTCGACGCCCCGCCGGCGCTGCCCAANNCGGTGCGAGGTCGAGTTCGTCCACAAGGGTCGTGAGCGCCGGGTTGCCCCCGGGACGCTGACCAAGCACGCGGATCGGTGGTACCTGGGTGCGGTCGATCTCGAGACCGGTCAGCTCCGCCACTTCCGAGTGGATCGGATCTCGGGTATCCCGAGGATCAGCCAACCTGGCTCGGGCGTCGTCGACGACGACGTCCGAGGCGAGATGCGGGCCGCCAAGCCCTGGGAGTCCGGCCGCGAGGGTCGGCCCGTCACGGTGCATGTCGACGCCGCGGTGGCACGGTCGGTCCTCACCGAGCTCGCCGAGGGCACCGAGGTCGAGTACCGACGCGACGGCTCGGTGGTCGTGACCATGGGCTGGGGGCTCGCCGGGTTCGCACGCAACTGGGTGCTCTCGCTGCTCCACCATGCCGAGGTGCTGGCGCCGAGCCGCGTGCGCGACGACGTCGTCGAGTGGCTCGCGTCGATCCGCGACGCGCCCCGCTCCACGCCGGGCGGCATCATCTGGCGGTCCGCACGCGAGGCGGCGTCAACGACGCCGAGCGCCGCGCAGCGGCTCCTGGCCGTGCTCACGACGCTCGCCCAGCACCAGACCACGTCGATCACCGAGCTGTCGACGAGATTCGGGCTCAGTCGCGACGAGATGCGCGCGTCGCTGCTCGAGGCAGCGTGCATGGGCATCCCGCCGTTCTTGCACGGCGACCTGCTCAACATCCAGGTGCCGCTCGACGACGAGGAAGGCGACGAGGTGCGCTGGATCGACTCGGGGCTGTTCCGACCGCAGCTGACCTGGCGCGACGGCTTCGAGCTGGCGGCCTCCGCGCGAGCGTCGCTCGCCCTCGCGGGAGCGGACGACCAGGTCGCCCTCGCACGCGCGCTCAGCAAGCTGGAGGCGGTCACCGGAGCGCACGTCGACATCGACGCGCACCTCCCGCCGGCCCTGGCTGCGGTCGAGGCCGCGCTCGCGGCGCACCGCCAGCTGCTCATCACCTATTACTCGGCGTCCTCGGACACGGTCGGGGAGCGCCGGATCGAGCCGGTCGCCGTGCGGGAGCGCGCGGGCCGCTACTACACGCTCGCCTGGTGCCACCTCGCGGTCGGGTGGCGCACCTTCCGGCTGGACCGGATCGACCAGGTGACCGACATCGGCGAGCAGACCCACGACGGCACGCCGCCGCCGTTCGAGGACGTCTTCGGCTTTGCCGACGCGGAGCGGGTGGACGTCGCCATCGCCGAGAACGCCGCCTGGCTCGCGGAGACCGACGGCGTCGACCTGGTCGGCGACCTGGCCGACGGTCGCCTCGTGGTCCGGCTCGCCGTCGCCTCGTCGGCGTTCCTGTCGCGCTTGCTCCTCCAGGCAGGCCCCGACGCCGAGGTGCTGGCGCCCGAGGCGATGCGAGGTGCCGCGGCCGCCGCCGCGTCGCGCGTGCTCGCCCGATACGAACCGACCTGACCTGCGCCACGTTCAGCCCGACCGTTGCGCGCGGTGGCGCCGTGACGGTCAGGGTCCTCGACTACGCCGGTGACGGCGGGTACTTCCTCGCCGATCCCGCCCTCGAGCTCGACGGCCTGCGCCACGCCGGCCCCGGAAAGGTCCTCGCGGGCGACGAGCACCGGTCGATCGCCTCGGCACTCGCTGACGCGCTCGCGCCGTCGCGCAGCGACGGCCGGCGCGCGCTCGACGTGATCATCGCGGCACCCAAGCCGGTGAGCGTGCTGCTCGCGTCGGAGCGCCGCGAGGTCGCGCGGTCGGTCGTGGCGCTGCACGGGCGCGGCGTGGAGGCGGCCGTCGCGTACCTGCGCGAGGAGGGCCTCGGGTGTGGCTCGACGGGCGCGCCGAGGGCGGTGGGCTTCACCCACGGCGTCAATCGGATGCTCGATCCGCACCTGCACACCCACGTGGTGCTCTCGCTGCACGACGAAGAAGGCGTCGCGATCAACGCGCACTCGGTGCGGATGCACGCCGAGGCAGCCAACGCGCTGTACCTGGCCGCGCTGCGCGACGGCCTGCCCGCGGCCGCCGGCCGCGCCTCGTGGGTGACGCCGGCGGGCCGGATGCATGTCGAGGGGGTCGACCTGGGGCTGCTCGCCGCGATGTCGACGCCGCGGGACCGGCGGGGCCGCGTCGAGCGGTCCGGCGCCAAGACCCACCCGAGTACCGCGGCCGTGCGCGCGCGCTGGGACGGCGTCCTCGCCACCTACGAGCCTGTCGACTACTCGCCTGTGGCACCCCCACGCACCGGGACGCTCGACGAGTACCGGTTCGCCGCGACCCTGGGCGACGGACTCGTCGGGCGGCGCCGGGTGGTCCGGGCCTGGGCGATGGCCAGCCCGTTCGGCCAGGATCCCCGGGCGGTTCGCGCCTCGGTGAGCCTCTTGGCCCCCGGGCTCTCGGGACGCGCGCGCCAGCCCGCGGTCGTCCTCCGAGACGATGCAGGGGTGCGGGCGCTCGGCGCCCGGCCGCTCGAGACGGGGTCGCTTCGATCGTGGCTCGTCGGGCGGGCCGCGCTCGAGCGGCACCTCGCCCAGGGGTTCTCGCTCCGCCACGTGCTCGACCGACGAGGCGCGACCGCGCGCGAGCGGCTCTCGCTCGCGCGTGTCGACGCCACCATGCGCGACACGCGTGCTCGGAGCGTCGAGCCGCGACCGGGCGCGCTCGAGATGCCCACTGGCCGAACGCTCAGCTGAGGGAGCGGCCCGCACCGAAGCGCCGATCGAGGTGCGCGGGCGTGAGCGCGACCCAGCCGAGTTGGTTCGACGCGTCGAGCACGAGCGCGTGTCCGGAGGCGCCGCGCGCGATCGCGTCGGCCGCGAGCCTCGGTCGCTCGACGATCGAGCGAGTAACGACGCTGCGGCCGCGCCGAGGACGCGCCACCGAGGTCGTGACCGACTCATGGCGCCCGGCGAGGTGGCTCAGCGCGTCGAGGGTCGCGACGTCGGCGATCCCTCGCAGCGCGACGGTCGTCGGGAAGAGCGAGAGGAAGCCATCGGCGGCAGCGCCCCATCGCACGCGTGCCTGGCTGAGATCCTGGAGGCAGCCGAGCACGAGGACGCCCTGGCCCGCGCCCTCGCTCACGATGGACGGAAGCGAGGGGAGCGGCGCGACGTTGGCGAGCTCGTCAAGCGCGAGCAGCAGGGTCGCACCCTTGTCGTGGCGCTCGTAGGTCGCGTGCACCAGCGCGTCGAGGAGCCCGGCGACGAGCGGCGCCGTCGCGACCTGGTGGCGCGACGGTGCCACGACGTGCAGGGTGTTGGCGCCCGCGAGGAACCGGGGGATGTCGAGCGGCGGCGCCGAGGAGGCGATCCGGGCCGCGTCGGTCCGCCACGCGCCGAGGACGCCCGCGGTCGTGGACCAGATGCCCGACAGCTCGCGGTCCTCGGTGGCCAAGAGCCCGCCCAGCGCCGCAGGTGCCTGGTGCGCCTCGCCACGTTGCCGCACCAGCACCGCCAGGGCCTCCGCGCCCTCTCGCAGGTCGACCCACCGTGCCAGGCCGCCGACCCCGGAGCCCTCGAGCGCCGCGGCGTGCAGGAGGGGGGCGAGCAGCGCGCCGGCGCGCTCGTGCCAGTGGTCGAGGCCCCCCGCCCCTCGTGCCCGGAGCCTCGACGCGTCGACCATCGACGACGCGGTCAGCACCGCGCCGTCCCACGTCGACGCGGCGTCGATCGGCGACCAGCCGATGCGCGTGACCGAGGGTGGGCACGCGACGGTCCCGCTCGGATCGAACATCGCGACGTGACCCGATCGAGCCCGCTGGGGTGAGGTCGCGCGCAGCACGTCGTCCTTCGTGGACGTCGTCACGACGGCACCGCCCGCGAGCCAGACGTTCGGAATCAGCAGCGAGCTCGTCTTGCCCGAACGCGTTGGCCCGAGCACGAGCGCACTGCGCTGCGCGCCGCTGAACACGCTGTTTGTTCCTGTGCGACCGAGATACACGCCTCGATTTGCATCGCGCACGCGCACAACGGTCGAGTGCGAAATCGCAAATGCTTGACATGGGTGTGCGCAGCGAGTGGACTTTGTAACGGTCATTCCTGCGGAGGGGACGATTGATGACAGTAGGGACACGACGCGAGTTGCACGTAGTGCGAGCTGCACGCCGTTCCTGTCGGGCGAATTGCCCCGCTGTCAGT
>PLCI01000025.1:16821-31911 GCA_003135595.1 Acidimicrobiaceae bacterium
GCACGCAAGACGGCCAAGAAGAGGGCCCCGGCGAAGCGGGCGGTCAAGAAGCGCGCGGTCAAGAAGCGCGCGGTCAAGAAGACCGCCAAGAAGAGGGCCCCGGCGAAGCGGGCGGCCAAGAAGCGCGCGGTCAAGAAGGCTCCGGCCAAGAAGACCGCCGCTCGCAAGACGACCAAGCGCCGTCGGACCACCAAGAAGGCGGTCAAGCGCGCCTAGTACAGCATGCTGCCCTCGGGCAGCTGGAGTACGGGACAGGGGGACCCTACGGGGTCCCCCTGTTTCGTTCCCCGAGACGGGCGAGGTCCTCGGGCTCGTCGACGTCGAAGGCGAGGTCGTCGCGATCGAGGATCCACACCTCGAGGCCGCGCTGCTCGCACTCCGCGAGGTGCGCGCGCAGCGAGTCACGACCGAATCGCATCGTGAAGCCGCTCTCGTTCGGCACGCGCAGCAGGTTCGTGCCGGTGCGCCGCCGATCCGGCGCAATCGTGACGCCGTCGAAGTGCTCGAGCGCCCCGATGCCCGACGCCGTCGGAAGGTCGCCGTGCACGACGGTCACGTAGGCGGCGCCGCGCTCGGCGAGCGACGCGACGCCCGCCTCCACTGCGCCGTTCAACCCGAGCCCAGGCGTCCAGCACACGAGCGCGCCGTGCTCCTCGGCGAAGTCCGCGACGTCGTGGTCGTCGCACGCGACGCACACGGGGAGCGGGCTCGCCGCGGCGAGCACGTGCGCGGCCATCTGGCGGACCAGCTTCGTGCGATCCGCCTCGTCCAAGACGTGCTCGAGGCGCCGCTTCGCGGCGCCAAAGGCCTTGATGGGCACGAGCACCCACCGATCGGCGGCCGGTCGGCCAGCCGCTTCGGTGCTCACCGGCGAAGGCTACAAGTCGTTGGGCGCGCCCCTCGTCGTACGATCGCGCCGTGTCCCGACCGCTCTGTGTGCTGGGTGCGGGCTCGTGGGGGACCGCGCTCGCGTCGATGGCGAACGGCGACGTCCGCCTGTGGTGCCGGCGCAAAGAGCTCGCCGACGAGATCAACGTGTCACGGCGGAACGCCCGGTACACGGGCGAGATGGTGCTGCCCGCGAACGTGGTCGCCACGGCCTCACTCGAGCAGGCGTGCCGCGGCGCCGAGGTCGTGCTCGTAGCGGTGCCGAGCACCGGCTTCCGAGCCGTGGCCGAGGCTGCCGCGCCGTTCATCGACGACGACGCTGCGCTCCTGAGCCTGACCAAGGGGCTCGAGCGAGGGACCCACGCCACGATGACCGAGGTGCTGCGGGCCAGCTTCGCGCGCTCCGAGCCCGGCGTGCTGACCGGTCCCAATCTCGCCAAGGAGATCGCGCTCGGCATGCCTGCGGCGAGCGTGGTCGCGATCCGCGACGTGACGGCCGCGACGCTCGTGCAGGCACGCCTGCATGGCCCAAGGCTGCGCGTCTACTCCAGCGCGGACGTGGTGGGCTGCGAGGTTGCGGGCGTGACCAAGAACGTGCTCGCGATCGCGGCCGGGGTCTCGGACGGGCTTGGCTTCGGCGACAACACGCGTGCGGCGATCATCACGAGGGGGCTCGCTGAGATGGGCCGGCTCGCCGTGGCCATGGGGGGCCAGTCCGCGACGGTCAGTGGTCTCGCAGGTGTGGGCGACCTCGTGGCGACCTGCACCTCGGACAGGTCGCGGAATCGGCGCGTGGGGATCGCGCTCGGACAGGGACGCTCGCTCGAGGAGGCGCTCGAGTCGGTCGGCGAGGTCGCCGAGGGCGTCGTGAGCGCGCAGCCGCTGCTCGAGCTCGGGGCCTCCTATGGCGTCGAGCTCCCCATCTGCGAGCAGGTCGCGGCCATGGTCGCCGGCGTGTCCTCGCCCGCGCAGTCACTCGCGGCGCTGACGTCGCGGCCTGCCCGCGAGGAGCGCGACCGCGGTGACGAGGGCGGCTCGGGCCTCTAGCGCTCCGCAGCCAGGGCGAGACGGAGTGTCGCGATGCCTCGCGCACGCAGCTCGAGCGACCCCTCGAACTCTCGTACCATCCGGCCGCGCAGGTCGATCTCCCAGCCGCGGCGCGCCTCAACGCTCACGACCGTTGGTTGGTCAGAGGTGTTGAACACCCGAACCTCGGTGAGCCCATCGACGATCTGCACGCTCGACAGCTCCGCACCGGCGAGGCGAAGCGCGGAGCCGTCGTCGTCGCGCCACCCTCCGCCTGCAGCGGTGGTCACCTCGAGCGGGCTGAGCACGTCGTCGCACAGCTCCCAGGGGTCCGAGGAGTCGAGCTCGATCGCGTACTGCGACTCGATCCGGCTCCCGACGAGCTGAAGCCCCTCGACCGCGATGAGCGGACCGGCGGGCATCGGGCGCAGCGCCATGCCGAGCCGAGAGAGCATGCCGGTCGAGCGCAGGAGCGTGATCGCGAGCTCGTGGCCGGCACCGCCTTCGACGCCCGTCACCTCGTACTCGTTGAGACCGAGATGCGCGACGGTCACCCGTCCGGCCGTGACGAAGCGTCGCGACGGGAACGTTGGCAGCCCGAACTCGTCTTGCCTGCCTTCGGCAGTGAGGCCGCGGCGCACGGTGCCGAACGCGCACTCGGCGACCGAGCCATGCGCGGGCGCGACGGTCGGGAGGTGCACGCGGAGGCGATGGTCGCGAGCAGGGTTCACGAAGCTCGTGGCGACCCGCACGGCACGCTCGTCGGCGATCACCTGGAGCGTCGTTGCCACCTCGACGTGGACCGACCCCACCCGCTGCTGGGTCGAGGCCTCCACGTGCTCCGGCCACGTGTAGACGGACGTGATGACGCAGCTCGCACGGACGGGTCCGCGCTCGGTCACCTCCACGCGAACCGAGTCCGGCCGATCGACGACGGTGTCGCTGCCGGGCGGGGAGTAGTTGTAGGAGTCGCCGAGGTCGCCCACGTCGACGAGCCGGCCGAATCCCGTGTGGCCGTCGACGCTGAACGTGCCATTCTCGGCGTCGACGCCGATCGTCACGAGGCCGTTGCCGATCGTGACGCCTGCGCGGTCGTCTGCCACCGCGGGGTGGACGATCGCGGCGGGCTCGAAGCGTCCCCACCCGAGCCCCTCAACAGGGACGGTCCTCGCGAGGACCCGTCGGATCGTCGGCTGGTCCAACCGGACTCGAACCGTGGCCCCGGGCTTGGCGGCGAGCAGCGAGGCCAGCGTCGCTCTCGGCTCGTCGAGCCTGACACCTGGGCGCTCCACAGGGCCGATCTTGGCGGTGAGGACGATCTCGTCGTCGATCTCGGCGACGACCACCTCCTCGATCCACGCGTCGTCGTCCAATCGAGGGCTCTGGAACATGCCGAGCAGCGTCCGAGCGGTCGCCGTGTCGAGGACGAGCTCGCCCGGCAGCGACGTGCGCTCGCTCACCACCTGGAGTCGATCGACGTCAAGCTCGTCGCCAAGGAGCACCAGCTCCACGACCCCGCTGCGCGTGCGTGCGCGCGCATTCGCGACGACGTAGCCGCCAGACCGCATCGACGCCCCGAGTGCCCTGAGCGCCGTGTTCGCCACGCCGTCGGCGATCGCCCGAGCCTCGGCGAACCGGTGGAGCACCGCGTCGACCACGTCGTCGACGCTGCAGGCGCAGATGGAGTCGTGCGCCGCGTTACGGATCACCTCGCGCCAGGCGAGCTCGAGGAATGACCGGGGCCAGTGCTCGAGTGCGACGAAGAGGGCACTCAGCGGCTCTGCTCGGCGCTCGAGGGCGTGCTCGGTGCGTGCCGCCGCGCGCTTGACGTCGACGCGGTTGGAGGCGACGCCCATGAGCACGTTGGCCCGGAACCCACTACGGAGCTCGCCGTCCCACTCCTGGTCTGCGGTCGGTGCCCGGTCCAGATGCTCCCGCAGGCTCGTGATCACGAGCTCGAACTCGTCCTGGATCGCGTTCGCCTCGGCGACGACCCTGCCGAGCCACGGCTGGGGCGGGAGGTGGTCCGAGCCGTTCATGAAGAGGACGTCGCCATGGAGGAACGACGTGTATGTCGCCACGTGCTCGCGGACGCGTCCGAGCACGGCCTTGGCGTCGTTGGGGAGCGACGCCCCATTGCCGTACCCATCGAGCAGGTACTCGGCTCGCACCGCGCTGCCGTCGGGGGAGCGCCACTCGAATGCCGTCGCCGTGATGTCGCTTGGCACGCCGCGCCACACCACGGCGTGCTCGAATCCGGCGAGCCGAAGTATCTGGGGCATCTGGGCGATGTGGCCGAACATGTCGGGCAGNNGCCCGATGCTCAGCCGCCCTGCGGCGACCAGCCGACGCAGCCGTTCCTCGTGCTCGGGCCGCACTTCGAGGTAGTCGTCGACGACCGCGAGCTGGCCGTCCAGGTGGTAGCAGGCGTACGAGGGATCCGACTCGAGGAGATCCAGGAGTCCGTCCAGGGTCTCCACGAGCCGCAGCCGGAACGTCTGGAAGGGCTCGTACCACTCTCGGTCCCAGTGTGTGTGCGGGACGACGGCGACGCGCCGGGGTTGCATCGCCGCAGAATAGGGCGCGGCCGCATGGACGCCTCGCGGGCGAGTCGTGCGAGCCACGTCGAAAGGTCCGTTGCCCGAGGGGGAGGCTGCAAGACTTCGGCACGACCCCTTTGACTCCTTGGCAGCCGAGGTACGCGTGCGATCGAACCCTGCAGTCAGCCGAGACCCGGACCTCGATCTTGAGCGGGCGTTCTTCGCCGAGGGGATGCCCACGGTAGGTGGCATCGACGAGGTCGGCCGTGGCGCGTGGGCAGGGCCGATCGTCGTCGGCGTCGTCGTGCTCGATCACCGTGTCACGGCATTCCCTCCCGGGGTGCGTGACTCCAAGCTGCTCACTGCTCGGGCGAGAGAAGCCCGGGCAGCTGAGATCCGACCATGGTGCGCAGCGTGGTCGCTCGGCATCGCGCCTGCTGCCGAGATCGACGAGCAGGGACTCTCGGAGGCATTGCGCCGAGCGACGACGCGGGCGCTCGATGGACTTGGCGCGCAGCCAAGCGCCCTCCTCGTCGACGGTGCGTTCGACTTCGTCGGCAGCACCGACGTCGATGTCGCGGAGCCTCACGTTCCCCGTCCAAAAGTGCGCACCGTCGTGCACGGCGACCGTCGTTCGGCATCGATCGCGGCGGCATCCATCCTCGCCAAAGTCGCGAGAGACGAATTGATGACGTCCATGGCAGAGAAAGTGCCGGGCTACGGGTTTGAGGTTCACAAGGGTTACGGAACCCGTGCGCATCAACAAGCCCTGATGAAGCTCGGTGTCTCGCCACAGCACCGTCGGACCTGGCAGTTCCCTCGGCGCGCTGATCGAAAGGGCCGTGGGAGTCCTCGGCCGGTACGCGCCTGACTCGGTTCACCGTCGCATGGTCAGATGCCCATGAATCGGCTGATCGCGCCGCACACCAACGGCAACGACTGCGACGATCGCCTTCACGATCGAGGCAACGCGACCTGAAACGGGTACCACGTGCTTGCGTCCTAGGATTTTTGGGCCAGCCATCCGAAAGGCACCTCCCTCGTAGGGCCTCGACGCAGCGGGTCTCCGTCAGCCGTTGGTCCACACTGGCGACCCAACGCGCACTTGTTCATTTGTCCCTATGGGGCTGCGATATCCAGCGGAGCCCGATGGGGACCCCCGAGCCCATTTCGAAGTTAATTCAGCCGCCCTGCACAGACATCTTGCATGGGACGTGCGTATAGTTTCCCCACTCGAGGCAGTTGTCGTCGAGCAGTTCAACGAGGCAGTCGGGGACGGCTGCGGGGAGGCAGTAGTAATGCGACCTAGAGGAATCATCCGACGGACAGTGACGGCCGGCATGCTTGCCGGTTCGCTCACGCTTGGTGTCGTCGGGGTGGCTGCGACCAGCAGCTCTGCTTCGCAGACGAGTCATGCGACTTGCGCTCCCGGTGCCACGTCCGCAAAGTGCACAATCAACGTGGCCTGGCCCCCAGGCTCGTTTGCAAAGAGCATCTTCCCGTACTACAGCGGCTCGGCATTCAGCGTCGCCAACATCAGCGACCTGCAGGTCATGCTCTACCGGCCGCTGTACTGGTACGGCAAGGGACTGTCGATCGCGGAGCAGAACAACCTGTCTCCGGGCAACGCGCCGACGTGGACCTCCCCTGGTGGGAACCTGACGGCCACGTTCACGATCAAGCCTGGATGGACGTTCACGAACAACCACGGCGTGAAAGAGCAGCTCAATGCTCAGTCCGTGATCTTCTTCCTGAACATGTACAACGCCGTGCCGGCCCACTTCGGTGACTACACGCCTGGCTACGGAATCCCCGACCAGGTCCTGAACGTCACGAAGAACAACAACCTCAGCGTCTCGGTCGAGTTCAACGGGAACATGAGCAAGAACTGGATCATCCAGAACGAGCTCTCGCAGATCAACCCGATGCCTGTCGCGTGGGACATCACGGCCACCGGCAATGGACCTGGTACCGGCAAGTGCTCGTCTGACGCCTACAACGGTGCGACCGTGAAGGCTGACTGCACGGCGGTGTGGACCTACCTGAATGGGGAGAACAACACCCTCAGCACTTACCAGGACATGAACTCGCTGTGGGGCTGGGACTCCGGTCCCTGGCGCTTGAAGCACTTCGGCCTTTCAGGTGGCGCGGCTACCGGCAACCAGACCCTCATCCCGAACACGGGCTACAACGGCCCCGTGCACTCGAAGATGGGCCAGGTTGTCTTCACGCCGTTCACCACGACGACCGCAGAGGTCCAAGCGCTGAAGCAGGGGCACATCGACCTTGGGTTCGCGCCTGAGACCGACGTGACCGCGGCGCCCAAGCCGGGTGGCCACGGGAGCAACCTGCCAAGTGCGGGCCTGGGCGCGTTCAACGTCACGGGCACCACGGAGTGGGGCTTCAGCTACGCGTACGTCAACTTTGGCACCTCTACGAGCACGCACCCACTTGCCGCGGGCGTGACGAAGAGCGAGCTCAACATGCCGTACATCCGTGAGGCGCTCCTCTATGGCGAGGACCAGGTCAACATCGTCAAGAAGGAGTACCGCAACTACGGCGTCACCGCGGGCGGCGGTATCGTTCCGGTGATCCCGAAGAGCAACCTCAACGCTGGCGTCAAGTACCCGTACGCCTACAGCATCAAGAACGGTAAGGCGTTGCTGAAGGCGCACGGCTTTGTCAATGGCGTGTGCACCAAGGGTGGTGCGATCGGCTGCGGCACTGCTGCATTCCCGATTGCGCACAACAGCACGATCCACTTCACCTACGAGTTCAGCAGTGGTGACCCGGCGTTCACGTTGCAGATGCAGGCCGAGCAGGCTGCATGGGCCTCAGAGGGCATCCACATGTCCCTCAACGCCCAGACGGCGAACACCATCATCAATGACTGCTTCGTTGGTGCAGCTGCGTGGAACTTCTGCCAGTACGGCGGATGGATCTACTACCCGGACTTCTACCCGACCGCTGAGGTGCTTTTCCACACCGGCGCCGGTGCGAACTTCGGTGGGTACAACAACGCAGAGATGGACGGACTGATCAACGGCACCACCAATGGGGGCAACTTCCTCCTGAACCAGTATCAGCCCAAGTACAAGACCAACTTCCTGATCTACTCGCTGACGCAGGTCCCGTACCTGTACCAGCCGACGGAGCTTGGGCCAGGCGAGGTCAGCAAGGCGATCAAGGGCGCACTGCCCACGAGCCCGCTTGCCGACTTCATGCCGGAGTACATCACTTCGAAGTAGTTAGCAACGAAGTGAGTCCCGGCTCGACCGGGATGCACACGGCCCCCCCGCCTCCGGGCGGGGGGGCCGTGTGCTGTCATGCGGGAGCGACGGCGCCGCAACGTGCAGCTCGTGCCGGGTCCGGGCCGCACCGGGGGTGCAAATGCTCCGCTGCTACGATTTCGCGGATGCGATACCTGGCGCACCGCACGTTGCACGGAGCGCTCATTCTCTTTGGCGTCTCGATCATCACGTTTCTGATTCCGCACCTGACGACCAGCCCAGAGGCGATCGCGCACCAGGTGCTCGGCATTCGTGCGCAGCCGTCGGCGTACAAGCTGTTCATCCATCAGAACTACCTCGACCGCAGCTGGCCGCAGCAGTACTGGCACTGGCTGTGGGGGCTGCTGCACGGCAATCTTGGCCTGTCCTACAACCCGAACTCGCTGGGAGTCCCCGTGAAGGGGCTGATCGGGGCGAACATGTGGCGCTCGTTCTTCTTCGTGGTGCCTCCAACGATCGCCGCGGTCCTGGTCGCGATCCCGCTTGGGCTCTTCCAGGCGTTCCGTCGGAACAAGCCGTTCGACTACGCGGCCACGACGGCGGTCTTCGTCCTGTACTCGACGCCCGCGGCGCTTCTTTGCGTGATCATGCAGCAGTACCTCACGCAGAGCTGGGTGCCCGTGCTCCACCCACAGGGGACCGTCAACACCAATGCCCAAGAGGTGTCGGGCGCTGCCTTCCCTTGGTACATGCTCCACAACTTCGAGTACTTCGTCCTGCCGATGCTGGCGCTGCTGCTGCTCACGGTCGGGGGACTGAGCCGATTCATGCGCGGATCCGCGCTGGACACCCTGGTCCAGGACTACGTGCGAACCGCGCGAGCCAAGGGCGCCAGCACGTCGCGTGTCATGTTCCGCCACGTCCTTCGGCCGTCGACGATTCCGGTAATCACGATCCTCGGGTTGAGCGTCCCGGTGATCCTGAGCGGCGCCCTCATCATCGAGGCGGCCTTCAACTTCCCAGGCATGGGCATCCTGACGGTGGCCTCCACGCAGCTGAACGACATCCCGACCGTGCTCGCCATCACCTTGATCCTCTCGTTCGCCACCGTTATCGGGAACCTCTTGGCGGATGTCTGCATGGTTCTGGTCGATCCAAGGATCCGCTTCGAGGGGAGGAAGTAGGACCGTGACGATCGTCCAGCCCGGCCAGCCGTTCCAGGGAGACGACAGCGATCGCGCCGACTATCTCGAGCGCCTCGAGCCGGACGCATTCGCTACCACCGCGATCGACTCCGATCACGACTTGAGGTTCGGTGAACTCCCTCCGGACGGAGCCCCCCCGGGAGGCGATGGCGGGAACCCCCCGGAGGGCGGCGAGGTCACCGGGTCCGGCAGCATGATCCGCCAGATGCTGCGAGTGTTCTTGCAGAACAAGCTCGCGGTGGCATCGGTGATCTACATGGCGATCGTCACGCTCGCCTGCTTCTTCGGCCACTACATCTACAACCCAAACCTCGATGCCAATGCTGCATTGAGCGGCACGTGTTTCAACAGCTCAGCGATCGGCTACTCGGGTCCATCGACGGCGCACCCGTTCGGCTGCACGTCCGGGGGCATCGATGAGCTGGGACTCATCTTCTTCGCCGGCAAGTACTCGCTCATCGTCGGCTATCTCTCCGCGGCAGTCACGATGACGTTCGGCGTTGCGTACGGCATCATCTCGGGCTTCCGCGGCGGCTGGCTCGACACGGTGCTCATGCGGCTCAACGACATGTTCCTGTCGATCCCTGGCCTGTACCTGATCCTGCTGATCCTCACCGTGATCGGCCGGTCGCCCACGGGCCTGATCCTGGTGATCGGGGGGACGGGCTGGTTCGGCGTGGCGCGCCTGATGCGCGGCGAGGCCCTCTCGCTGCGAGATCGCGAGTACGCCCAGGCGGTCCGCGCGATGGGCGGCAGTGGCACACGTATCGTCTGGAAGCACATCCTGCCCAACTCGATGAGCACCGCGGCGACGGCGGGCACCTTCGCGCTCGGCGACTCCATCCTGGCGCTGACTGCCCTCGGGTTCCTCGGCCTCGGGCTCGCGCCACCGCTCACCGACTGGGGCACGATGATCCAGAACGGATCCAACGACTTCGGCTCCGGCTCGTGGTGGGAGATCTGGCCGCTCGGGATCATCTTCATCCTGTTCGTGCTGTCGACGAACTACATCGGCGACGCCCTTCGTGACGCCTTCGAGGTGCGCCTGCAGGAGCGCTAAGCGCTGCATTGTCTCGTTGAGTGCCGCGACAAGCAGGAGCGACGGGAATCGCGGGCGGTGCTGAGGAAGAGCCGCAACCTCGACACGAATCGTGACTGACTCGTCGAAGTGCGCCTGCGGACGCGGGCCAGTCGTTAGCGGGGGTGACGAGAAGCCTGGAGCGACGCGAACCGCTGGAGCGAGGCTGTCAGGCGATGGTCGCGGGCACCGAGATCTTCACGGTCTGGCGCAGCGGGTGGTGGCAGGCGACCACATGACCGGGCCGCACCTGTTCGAACTCCGGCTCGACCTCCGCGCAGATCTCGGTCGCCGCAGGGCACCGCGTCCGGAACCGGCATCCCGAGGGCGGGTTCGCGGCGCTCGGCAGCTCGCCGCGCACCTGCTTGCCTCGACGGAGGCGGGACTCGGCGACGTCGGGGACTGGCACGGCGTCGAGCAAGCCCTGGGAGTAGTGGTGCGCAGGCTCCGAGAAGACCTCCTGGGACGGACCGACCTCGACAAGCTTGCCCAGGTACATGACGCCGATCCGATGCGAGATGTACCGGACGACCGCGAGGTCGTGGCTGATGAGGATGTACGAGAGGCCCAGTTTGGTCTGGAGGTCCTGCATGAGGTTCAGGATCTGCGCCTGGATCGAGACGTCGAGCGCTGACACGGGCTCGTCGGCGATCACCATCCGAGGGTGCAGCGCAAGCGCCCGCGCGAGGCCGATCCGCTGGCGCTGTCCCCCGGAGAACTCGTGGGGGTAGCGGTTGCCCACGTCCCTCGCCAGCCCGACCTCGCTGAGGATGTCGCCGACCATCTTTGTGCGGATCGTCTTCGTGCCGATGCCCTGGATCTCGAGCGGCTCGGCGATGATCTCCAGCACCCGCTTGCGGGGACTGAGCGACGCATAGGGGTCCTGGAACATCATCTGGCGGTTCAGGGCCGCGGCCTTGCGCGCCGCCGTACCCTTGAGACGCGTGTTCTCCCCGGCAAACGAGATCGTGCCCGACGTCACCGCCTCGAGGCCCACGATGAGCCGTCCGATCGTCGTCTTGCCGCAGCCGGACTCCCCGACGAGCCCGAAGGTCTCGCCCTCGCCGACCTCGAAGCTCACGTCGGCGACCGCACTGACGACGGGGCGTCCCTTGCGCGAGAAGAGCGAGCTCGCGCCAAGCGGGAAGTCCTTGACGAGCCGATCGATGGTGAGGAATGGCGCCCTCTGCATGTCCACGATGTCGTCTGCTGCAGGCGACTTCGAGCGGATCACGACCTCTTGGGCGGGCCCTTCGACCGGGTGATAGCAGGCGAACACGTGCTCGCCAGTCGCGTCAGCCGCCGTGAGCTCCGGCTCGATCTCTCGGCACTCGTCGGTGGCGTACTGGCAGCGGGGCGCGAATCGGCAGCCCACGATCGCCTTTGAGAGGTCGGGCGGGAGGCCTGAGATCGAGGCGAGCCGCCCACCCTCGATCGCGTCGATCCTCGGGACCGAGGCAAGGAGCGCCTGGGTGTAGGGGTGCTTCATGTCACCGAAGATCCGCTCGGTCGAGCCCTCCTCGGCCTTCCGGCCCGCGTACATCACGATCACGCGGTCAGTCCGCCCCGCAATGACCCCCATGTCGTGGGTGATGAGCATGACGGCCATGTTCAGGCTCTCGCGCAGGCCGTCGAGGATGTCGAGGATCTGCGCCTGGATCGTCACGTCGAGGGCGGTCGTGGGCTCGTCGGCGATGAGCAGCTTCGGCTCGCAGACGAGGGCCATGGCGATCATGACGCGCTGGCGGAGCCCGCCCGACAGCTGGTGCGGGTACTGCTCGAGACGTTGCTCTGGATTCGGCATCTCGACGAGCTTCAGCACTTCGAGGGCCCTGGCCCAGCCTTGCCGCTTGGACGCGCCCCGGTGGATCCGGAGGCCCTCGGCGACCTGGGTCCCGATCTTGATCACCGGGTTGAGCGACGTCATCGGGTCCTGCGGGATCAGCGCGATGCCGTTGCCCCGGACCCGCCGCATCGCGGGTTCCGAGAGATGGGCGAGGTCCGTGCCGTCGAACCTGACCGCGCCGTCGATGATCCGCCCGTTGTTGGCGAGGAGCCGCATGATCGACATGCCCACGGTGCTCTTGCCGCACCCGGACTCGCCGACGATGCCGAGGCACTCACCCTCGTCGATCTTCATCGAGATGCCGTCCACGGCTTTCACGCTCGACGCGCGCATCCGGTAGTCGATGCGAAGATCATCCAGCTCGAGCAAACTCATAGCGCCGAATGCTACCTGAGGGGCTCGAGGCGCTGGCCCCGGCGCCGCCCCCGAGGGTTCCCCTTGCAGGCCCCGATCTCAGCCCACTTCGTTCAGGGCCGCGACGACAAGGGAAGTGGCGAGCTGCCTCAGCGAGCGGGGAGGGAGAGCTCCGCCCTGCGTCGCGTGGCGTCGAACGAGACGATCTTGAAGCGGCGCACCTCGCCCTTCTTCAGGACGTCGCGTGCTCTCGTGGGCGATGGCGTGCCCAGCCCGGCGAGCGGGGCATAGCACACGACGTGCATCGTGCGCCCGACGGGGACCGACACCATCGCGCCGTGCGACGTGAACTGCACGACCTCGCCTTTCACGATCCCGCCGAGTGAGTGGTCGGCGACGAGCGTGTGGAACGACCGGGGCGTGTTGACCGGCTCCGCTCGCGCCTTGGACGAGGCCTGGTTGGAAGCCTTGGCGGCAGCCTTGGCCGGCGCGGCCTTGGCCGCCTGAGGTCGCACCGGCTGACGCTTCGCCGCCGCCTTGGCCGCCCTCGGCTGCTCGGCGTGCTCCTGTCGCGCGCTGCGCTTCGGCGCCGTCGGCGTCCGCTTGGGCTCGGGCGCCTTCGCCGACTTCTTCGCCGCGGCCTTGGCAGGCCCCGCCTTGGCCGACTCGGCTCTCTCGGCGCTGGCGTCGCGCCGGGTTGCCTTCGCGACCTTCTTCGCGGACGTCGCTCGAGCGCGAGTCGCCGGCCGCACCTCGCCAACCTCGGGGGCTTGCTCGCCACGGATCTCGCGAGCGGCTCGCTTCGTGGCCTGCTTGGACCGAGGACCGCGCACGGGGTTGCGTGGCGTGAAGATCCACCCGATCCGCGGGACGGGCTTGCCACCGATCAGCCGCCCGTCGTCGAAGAGCCAAGGGTGCTCGGCGTGGAACTCCTGGAACGAGTCGTTGGAGACCACGACCGCGTCGGCGCGCTTGGCGATCTTGAGGATGAAGGCGTCGCCGCGCCCGATGGCTCCTGCAGGTGGGGTGACGATCTCGCCGTTCAGCTCGGCCTGCTTCACGCGCTCGCGCTCGGCCGGCGCGACGCGGTGCTCGAACGTCGCGTCGACCACGACGACGACCTCGTTGTCGGGGTGCTCCTCGATGAAAGCTCGCACGGCGTCGTCCAGCTGGTTGAGGCTCGGCGAGGAGCGACCCTCTGTCGCGAGGTTGGAGCCGTCGACGACGACGACCTGGCGGCGCCTTATCACCTGAAGACCCTGGCGAAGAGGTCGGCCTGCTCGGCCTCATGGACGTGCGCGCTGCCGGTGGCCGGGCTCGCCGACTCCGCGCGCGCCACATGGCGCAGGGCGTGACGCTCGCGCAGGTCGCGGTGCAGCTGGTGGTGCACGAACGGCCACGGCCCCATGTTCTCGGGCTCCTCTTGCAGCCAGCACACGTCGGTCGCGGCACCGAAGCTCGCGAGCGTCGCCTTGAGCGCCTCGTCGGGCCACGGGTAGAGCTGCTCGACGCGCACGATCGCCATGGTGCCGCGCTCGAGGGTGCCGTCCTCAACGAGCTGGTCGCGGCGCGCGCGAGCTTCGTGGGCGACCTTGCCCGAGGCGAGCACGACCGACCGCACAGCCGCCGGGTCGGCGATCGACTCGTCTTGGAGCACCGTCTGGAACGACCCGTGGGCGAGCTCGTCGATGCTCGACCGCGTGGCGGCGGCGCGAAGCAGCGACTTGGGCGTGAAGCACACGAGCGGCGTGGGGCGTGGGCGCCGGACCTGGGATCGCAGGAGGTGGAAGTACTGCGCGGCCGATGACGGCACCGCGACACGAAGGTTGTTGCGGGCGCAGAGCGACAGGAATCGCTCGATGCGCCCGCTCGAGTGCTCGGGACCCTGGCCCTCGTAACCGTGGGGGAGCAGCATCGCGAGGCTCGCGAGCTGGCCCCACTTGTCCTCCGCGGCCACAAGGAAGTTGTCGATGATGATCTCCGCACCGTTCACGAAGTCCCCGAACTGCGCCTCCCAGCAGACGAGCGCATCGGGACGCTCGACGGAGTAGCCGTACTCGAACCCCAGGGCGGCGTACTCGCTGAGCAGGGTGTCTCGAACCGTGAATCGGCCCTGGGCGCCCGGCAGGTGGCACAGCGGGATGTACGGGCGCCCGGTCTCGTAGTCGATGAGCGCGGCGTGGCGCTGGGAGAAGGTCCCGCGCCTCGTGTCCTGGCCGACGAGCCGCACGTCGGTCCCCTCTTCGAGCAGCGACCCGATCGCGAGCGCCTCGGCAAGGGACCAGTCCACCTCGCCTCGGGCGACCAGGTCCTGGCGAGCCGTGAACTGGCGGATGAGCTTCGGGTGCGCGGTGAAGCCCTCTGGCACCGACGTGGTGGCGGCCGCGATGCTTCGGAGCCTCGACTCCTCGACGCCGGTGGGCGGGGCGTCAGGATCCTCTGGGACTTTTGGCGTGGCGAGCGTCGACACCACCGGGACGGGTCGCTCGCGGACCTCGTCGAGCGCTGCTTGGAGCTTCTCTTGAAAGTCGTCGAGCGCCCGCTCGGCCTCTTCCATGGTGAGCTCGCCGCGTCGGATCAAGGCCTCGGTGTAGAGCTTGCGCACGGAGCGCTTCGCATCGATCGCTCGATACATGAGTGGTTGCGTGTAGCTCGGGTCGTCGCCCTCGTTGTGGCCGTGGCGCCGGTACCCGACGAGATCGACGAGGAAGTCGCGCCCGAACTGCGTGCGGTATGCGACGCCGATGCGCATCGCGATCACGCACGCCTCGGCGTCGTCGCCGTTCACGTGGATCACCGGCATCTCGAATCCCTTCGCGAGGTCGCTCGCGAAGCGCGTCGAGCGGCCGTCGGTCGGGTCCGTCGTGAAGCCCACCTGGTTGTTCACGATCACGTGCAGCGTGCCGCCCACGCGGTACGCGCG
>PLCI01000152.1:0-11238 GCA_003135595.1 Acidimicrobiaceae bacterium
GCGGTCTGCGCGATCGCGGCGCTCGCGGTCCTCATCGCCCTGCGGTCTGCGGCGCTGTGCATCGCGCGCGGCGAGCCCCGATCCGAGCTCGCCCCACGGTCCTTCACCGGTCGACCCGAGCTCGCCGGGAGGGTCGTGCACCTCGTGCCGCTCACCGGGCTCGCCGTCGTCGCGGTCTCCCTCGGCAGGTACTCGGTGATGACCGCGCTCGTGGAGGTCGGCTTCGCGCTGTGGCTGGTGGTCGCGATGTGCCTCGAGCTCGTCGCGTTCCCTGCGCAGCGCGAGGTCGCCGCCGCCCTCGACGGCTCGCCGGATGCGGCGCGGGCAGCAGCGCACAGGATGGTGCGCGCCGTCGAGCTCGCGGCCCTCGCGCTCGTCGCCGCCGCGATCGTGATGATCGCGGTGACGACCTTCTAAGAGATCGCTACTTCGCGAATCGGGGCTCGCCCACCATCGCGCCGGCGAGCGTCGCGTTCGTGCGCTCGTCGACCAGGACGAAGCTGCCCGTGATCCGGTTGACGTCGTAGGGATCGACGACGAGCGGGTCCGCGGTCGAGATCGTGATGACCCCGATGTCGTTCGCCTCGAGCATGTCGGCGTGCTCGAGGCGAAGGCCGTTCACCTCGAGGCGCGAGACCACGTGGTCCACGAAGCCGACGGTTGACCGCGTCGTGTGCTTGACGCGGAATCGCTGCCCGGCGGTCAGCGGCTCGTCGCCGAACCAGCACACCGTCGCGGTCAGGTGATCGGTCACCTGGGGGAGCGGGGCCGTCGCGAGCATGTCGCCGCGCCCCGCGGGGGTGTCGTCGGCGAGGTCCACGTCGACGCACCTGCCGACCGGTGCGATCGGGAGGTCGCCGTCGGCCGTCGCGACGCGCCGGATCCGCGTCGTGATGCCCGCCGGCAGGAGGTGCACCTCGTCGCCGGGCGAGATGGGAGAGCCGTCCACCATCCCCGCGTAGGTGCGGCGCCCCGTCGGGTGACGGAGCACCCACTGGATGGGGAGTCGGCCGCCGACGCGCCCCTCGCCGGCCCAGGATCCTGCCGGAGCGGCCTCGAGCGCGCCGAGGACGGTAGGCCCGGTGTACCAGGGCGCGGCGTCGGAGGGCTCCACGACGTTGTCGCCGTTGAGCGCCGAGACGGGCACGACCAGCGGCTCGAGGATCCCGAGGCGGGCGCTCAGCTCGTCGATCTCCGCCACGATCGCGTCGTAGGGGTCCTTCGCCCACTCGGCGAGGTCCATCTTGTTCGCCGCGACCACGACTCGGCGCACGCCGAGGAGCGCCGCGATGCACAGGTGGCGGCGCGTCTGCTCCTTGAGTCCCGACGTCGCGTCGACGACCACGAGCGCGAGGTCGGCGGTCGACGCCCCCGTTGCCATGTTCCGGGTGTACTGCACGTGCCCGGGGCAGTCCGCGATGATGAACTTTCGCGTCGGCGTCGCGGCGTAGCGGTAGGCGACGTCGATGGTGATTCCTTGCTCGCGCTCGGCGCGCAGTCCGTCGGTCACGAACGAGAGGTCGAGGTCGCCCACGCCGCGACTCACCGAGGCATGGGCGACTGCCTCGAGCTGGTCGTCGAACAGCTGCCTCGTGTCGACGAGCAGCCGACCGATGAGGGTCGACTTGCCGTCGTCGACGGACCCGACCGTCGCGAATCGCAGCAGGTCCATGACCTGCTCGGGGGCGTCGCTCATCTAGAAGTAGCCCTCGCGCTTGCGGTCCTCCATGGCGGTCTCGGAGAACCGGTCGTCGCCTCGCGTCGCGCCGCGCTCGGAGACGCGCGCCACCGAGATCTCCTCGATGATCTCGACCACCGTCGACGCGGTCGATCGGACCGCGCCGGTCAACGTCGCGTCCCCCACGGTCCGATAGCGCACCGAGAGTCGCTCGGAGACCTCACCCTCGGCGGCCGAGACCCACTGCGACACCGCGAGGAGCATGCCGTCGCGATGCACGACCTCGCGCTCGTGCGCGAAGTAAATGGACGGGAGCTCGATGCGCTCGCGCTCGATGTACTGCCAGATGTCGAGCTCGGTCCAGTCGGACAGCGGGAACGCGCGGAGGTGCTCGCCGTGGTTCACCCTGCCCTGGTAGAGCTGCCACAGCTCGGGCCGCTGTCGCCTGGGGTCCCAGCGGCCGAACCTGTCTCGGAAGCTGAGGACGCGCTCTTTTGCGCGCGCCTTGTCCTCGTCGCGCCGCGCGCCGCCGAAGGCCGCGTCGAAGCCGTGCTCGTTGATCGCGTCCAGCAGCGTCGTGGACTGGATTCGGTTCCGCGACAGCCCGTCGCCGGGGTCCATGACGCGTCCTGCGTCGATCGAGCCCTGCACCGAGGCGATGACGAGGCGAGCGCCTGCGGCCTCGGCCTGGCGGTCGCGATACTCGATGACCTCGGTGAAGTTGTGACCGGTGTCGATATGCATGACGGGGAAGGGGATGAGTGCCGGGGCGAACGCCTTGACGGCCAGGTGCAAGAGCACCGCGGAGTCCTTGCCGCCGGAGAAGAGGAGGACGGGACGCTCGCACTCGGCAGCCACCTCGCGAATGATGAAGATCGCGTGGGACTCCAGGAGGTCGAGATGGTCGACCCTTGTGGCCCCTGCTTCGCTCGAGGCTGCGGCGGTGGGAGTCGTCATGAGGGCGCTCGGTACTCGACGTGCGCGAAGCGGACACTCGCAGTCGTTCCTGCGGCGATCACTATAGTCACTAGGCCCCCTGCATCAGAAGGTCGCCGTCCAATGAGTGCCCCATCTGACACACTGCTCGAAGAGCTCGCCGACGCCGACGAGGCCCTTGAGTCGGCGGCACCGTCCGAGGTGATCGCCTGGGCGCTCGAGCGCTTCGGCGCCAACGTGGCGATGGCCTGCTCCTTCGAGGACCTCGCGCTCGTCGACCTCGCGCTCAATCAGGATCCCGGACTCGAGGTCATCTTCCTCGACACTGGATCGCACTTCCAAGAGACGATCGACTTCGCGCATCGCTTCAGCGAGCAGCGCCATGTGAACCTCACGACCACGACGCCAGGGCCGGACGCTGACGCGTGGCCATGCGGGACCGAGCGCTGCTGCGAGCTGCGCAAGGTGGCCCCGCTCGCTCGCGCGCTCGAGGGCCGTGCCGCGTGGCTCACCGCACTGAAGCGAGTCGACGGGCCATCGCGCGCCGGGATCCCCGTCATCGGATGGGACGAGCGGTTCGGCCTCGTCAAGTGCAATCCGCTCGCGACCTGGACCGATGACGACGTCGAGTTCTACGTGCGTGAGCACGGACTCGAGGAGCACCCGTTGTGGACGAGGGGCTACGCGTCGATCGGCTGTGAGCCGGTGACGAATCCCGTCGCGCTCGGCGAGTCGCGCCGATCGGGACGCTGGTCCGGGAGCGACAAAGAGGAGTGCGGGCTGCACGGCTGAGCTCGTCGTCGCGCGACGACCCGCGCGATCTCACTGCCAGCGGCCACAATCCACCACTTCTTGCGCCGTCCTCAGTACCGTTGTTCGCCAATGGAACAAGGGGGGGCGAGGCCTTAGCAGTGTTGCCGGCACTGATCATTCTCGCGCTCTGGGTCGCTCTCTTGGCCCCTGGCGTGGTGAAGTGGATTAGGCACCATCAGCGAGCCACCTCGATCGCCTTCTTTCACCGACAGCTCCGCCTTCTCGAGCACTCCGGCCCGACGACCATCGAGCCGGCGTATCGATTGGGAGGACAGAACGAGCTCGTGACCGAGCGGGACGCACCTCGCGCTCCCGAATCGGCACCACGGCTCATGCTGGTGCACTCGAGCAACAAGGAGTCGACGACCATGCGATACGACGACCGCAATGACGGGCGCTACGAGGAGCCCTACGCCGAGCCCCTCGCGGCCTCGGACGCATGGGACGCCTGGCAGCAAGAGGCAGACAGCCCGGAGCCCGTCGCGAGATCGCGCAGGACGGTGCGCGTGCCCTACGAGTATGAGTACGACGACGAGGAGCTCGAGGGATTTGCCGTGCTGTCCTCGCACCAAGCACGGGTCCGACGCACGAGGATCATCGCGGGGCTCACCTTGGCGATCGCCGGTTCGTTCTTCGTGGGCTTGGTGCCGGGCATGTCCGTGCTGTGGACGTTGACGGTCCTCGCCCTGGTCGCGCTTTGCGGCTTCCTCGCGCTCATGTACTACGCGTCACGCGCCGGCATGTACGGCCAGGACAGCTACGCGAGCATCACACCAGTCGCGCGCGCCGTCATGCCGGTCGAGACCGGCTATGCGCAGGACTACGACGACGGCTGGGAGCCTCGGCACGCGGCTGCTGGGCGCTGAGCCAAATGCCATGACGCGCGCGCGTCCCCACGGGGCCGCCGAGGACGGCTGGGATAGGCTGCCTGCTCCTCTGGGGGTGTAGCTCAGCTGGTAGAGCGCTACGTTCGCAATGTAGAGGCCGAGGGTTCGAGTCCCTTCACCTCCACCAGAAAATCGCCGACGGCCTCATGGAGCGACCCTCGCGTTTGCGCGTCGTCGGCCTCGCGCGGCGGTGCCCGACCGGAGTTTGGGAGCGGCACACCGATGAATCATCAGGCACCACTCGGACGTCGCCCGTGCCTCGATCGACTGGTCGCTGACGCCGAACTCGAACGACGTACCAGTTCGCACGGCGACGTGAGAGGACGGCCGGCCGAACTTACACTCAGACCGTGCGGCACTGGCCCAAGCGAGCCTCGCTCTGCGTCCTGAGCTGCCTCGTCGCGGCGACGCTCGCCGCGCAGGCGGCCGTTGCCACCATCGTGCCGGGCACCGCGAAGCAGGTCGCCGCGCTCGTCGCGGCAGCCCCTTCGATCACGAGTCTGCCGGCTGACCTGACTCCACCGCTCGCGTCGGCGACCTCGGACGAGCCGGGGATCAAGTACCCGGCGACCAAGCCGTGCGTCGTGGGGATCCCCAAGATGCCAGCGTGCCTGTTCGGGGACACCCGAGGGCGTCGCACGATGGTGCTGTGGGGTGACTCGCATGCGTACATGTGGTTCCCAGCGCTGGACGCGATCGCGAAGGCGGCGAAGTGGAAGCTCGTGATGCTCGTGGGACTCGGCTGTCCCGTTGCCGACCTCGCGGTGTGGAACGTCCCCTTGAATCAGCCGAACTCGGGATGCCCGGCGTTCCACGCGGCGATGATCAAGCGAATCGACAAGCTCAACCCCTCGCTCGTCGTGATGTCCGAAGCCTTCTACACGCTCAACGCGAGCGACCAGCCGATCACGTATTCCGAGTTCATCGCAGCGCTCGAGACGACGTTCAAGCAGCTGCACTCGAGGTCGATGAAAAAGATAGTGCTCGGCGACACGTACCTCATCGCGATCCCGGATCAGTGCCTCGCGGCCTTCCCCACGTCGATTCAGAAGTGCTCGCTGCCCGAGAACAACGCCAACTACACGGCCCAGCGAGCGTCCGAGCAAAAGGCCGCAAAAGCCTCGAACGTGCCGTATGTCAACGTGATCACCTGGACCTGTTCGACGGAGTGCACGGCGGTGATCGGCAACATGATCGTGTACTACAGCGGGGGCCACCTCTCATCGACCTACGCGACGTACCTCTCCGGCGTGCTGCACACGGCGCTCAAGAGCTCGATGCGCTGAGCAGGCCCTCGATCCGCGGCTCGCGCTCGCCCGGAGTCCCAGGATGCGAGTCGTGTGGGGCTACATTCCCTCCATGGTCTCGCCCATCCGCGGCCGTCGAGCGCCGTGAAGCCAGCCGCCACGTCCCTCGCCCGTCGACCTGATCGAGCGGCCGCAGGTCTCGGCACGTCCCGGTGAGCGCGGACGTCGAGGTCGCTCGCGCAGCGGCAGATCCGCCCGCCGACACCCCCGGAGGCATCGACCTCGAGTTCCGTGGCGACATCGAAGGCTTGCGTGCCGTCGCGGTCATACTCGTCGTGCTCTACCACGCGGGCGTCTCTTGGCTCCCCGGTGGATTCGTCGGCGTCGACGTCTTCTTCGTCATCTCGGGGTTCCTCATCACGGGGCTGCTCCTCCGAGAGCATCAGAAGCGAGGTCGGGTCTCCCTCGCGGGGTTCTACGCCCGCCGGTCGCGCAGGATCCTGCCGGCCGGGATGCTCGTGGTCATCGCAACGATCCTGCTCGCGCACCACTACCAGAACTACTTGGCCTACGGCGGCGGCGCGCAAGACAGCACCACGATCGACGCCAAGTTCGCCGCGCTGTTCGCCGCGAACATCCACTTCGCCAACATCGGCACGAACTACTTCGACCAAGGGCTCCCACCGTCGCCGCTGCTGCACTTCTGGTCGCTCGCGGTCGAAGAGCAGTTCTATGTCGTCTGGCCCACCATCGTGCTGGTTCTCGGACTCCTGCTCCGCCGCTGGATTCGCCCGACCGTGCTCGTCGCCGCGGCCGCCGCGACGGTCGCCTCGTACATCTGGGCGGTGCACGAGGTCAACGTCAACGCCACGTGGGCATTCTTCTCCCCGTTCACGAGGGCCTGGGAGCTCGGCATCGGAGCAGTCGCCGCGACCGTGGTCATCTACGCGGGCAGGCTCCACAAGTGGGTCGGGTTCGCGCTCGGGTGGGCCGGCCTCGTCGCGATCGGGTTGAGCGCCCACTACGGGGGCAACAACTTCCCTGGCCGCAACGCGCTGCTCCCGGTGCTCGGTGCCGTCGCCGTGGTCATCGGCGGGGCCTCGGGCATCGGTGCGGGGCACCTGCTCGCGTTCCATCCGGTCCGCGCGGTCGGGCGCGTCTCCTACGGCTGGTACCTGCTGCACTACCCGCCCATGATCCTGCTCGCCGGCATTCTCTGGGGCGGCCCGCTTCCCGTCCACGAGCGGCTCCTGATCTCCCTGGCGACCCTCGCCATCGCGTTCGCGATGTACTTCGTGATCGAGAAGCCCATCCGGCGATCGAGGTACCTGGCGGCACGCCCCTGGACGAGCATCGCCATGGGGCTCGCGCTCGTGTCGTCGGCGTTCGTCATCGCCGCGCTCTACCACAAGGGCCCCTTCGGCTGAGTTGACACACCCCGGGGTCAGGTGCGGCCCTCGGATCGAGGCAGGCACGGGTACGCTGCCGCCTGTCAGCACGACCCCCTGAGCGGCCATGGGCTCGGGCGCGAGGAGGATCCTGGTGCGAACTCGACGGGTGCTCGCGCGGGGCGCGATCATCGCCGCGGTGCTCTGCGTCGCCGCGGGCGCGCTCGCCGCGGCGAGGCTCCCGAAGCCGGGGACGCCCGCCCAGGTCGCCGCGCTCGTCGCGGCGTCCACCTCGATCGAGAAGCTCCCAACCAAGCTCGTGCCGCCGCTGCCCCAGGCCGCACAGGACAACGCCGGCGCCTACTACGGCGTCGCTGGCAGGGAGTGCGACGGGGTCACCAAGTGCGTCTTCGCCAACACGACGAGCAAGCGGGTGGTCGTGCTCTTCGGCGACTCGCATGCCCAGATGTGGCTGCCGGCCCTGGTTCCGGTGGCCGCGCACGCCCGCGATCGCCTGGTACTCGTGTGGCGCCCAGGATGCCCGGCAGCCACGATCGGGATATGGGACTCGAACACGCACTCGATCGACAAGGGCTGCAACGAGTTCCGGTCCGCGATGATCGCCCAGATCCGCCGGCTCGCACCGGCGGTCGTGCTCTTGGCGGACAGGACCTCGGACATGCCCGGGGCGAACAACGTGCTCACGACCAACGCCGCGTGGCAATCGGGGGAGGAGGCCACGATCGCGGCTCTCAAAGGGCCGTCGACCATGGTCGCGGTGATCGGCGACATCACGGCGTTCACGGTTGACCCACCCATGTGCCTCGCCGCGTATCCGAGCGCCGTCCAGCAGTGCTCGGCACCCACCCCGAACCCGAAGACCCACCAGCACTTCGCCGCGGAGGCCGCCGCAGCGAGCCACGAGGGCGTCAAGTACGTGAACCCCCAGCCGTGGCTGTGCGCGCCCAAGACGTGCTCCACCGTCATCGGGAGCATGGTCGCGTACTACGACAAGTTCCACGTCACCGCCACGTACGCCGAGTACCTCTCCGGCGTCTGGGGTGCCGCGCTCAAGTCGCTGCTCGCCTGAGCCGGGGCTGCAGCACCTCGCGGGAGTGACACACCGCGCACGTGGCGCGCCAATCGGCTCGGCGTGGACTTGTCCATCGCCGACCCGTACGATTCGCCGATGCGATCGCGAGGCTCGAAAGGGGGACTCGGCACGATGCCGCCCCCGGGCCCGGAGATCGATCCGGGCACCACAGAGCCCCACGGTCGATCCCGCCGCCGCTACGACCCGGCGTGGAACGACTGGAACCCGCCGCGCCGCTGGCCAGGGATACTCCTCTCGTGCGTCATCGTGGTCGGCTTTCTGAGCGCCGTCATCTGGCACCTGCGGCCGCACTCGGCGGTGCACCACCCCCCGGTCGTCTTCAGGAACCCCAACGTCAAGCCGCCGTACATGCCCCTCGTGAAGGACACGCGGGCGATCACCTTCTCGGGGACCAGCGACCGCAACGGCATGCACTTCGCGAGCAACGGGGGGCTCTTGGTCCTGCACGCCAAGTGCACGTGCCAGTACGACTTCATCGTCACGATCTCGAACAAGAGCCTCCTGCCGATCTCGTACCCCGTCAATGACTCCGGCCACGTGAACGTCGTCCTCAACGTCACGGTGCCCGTCGGACCTATCGTGCTGTCGGTCAGGGCCCAGGGTCCCTGGTACGTGCAGCTCGTCCAGCCATTGGCCGCGACGCCGACGATCCCCGTGCCGTTCGCGTACTTCTCGTCGGGCAACGACGTCCTCGGCCCGTTCTCGGCGGCCGACAGGCATCTCGGACTCCAGTTCCTGTCGCTCACGAACGGTGCCGTCTTGGTCCGGCTGCTCAACGAGCACAACATCGCCCTGCAGACGCCCTTCGCGGGCCGGATCGGCTTCTCGGCCACGAAGACGCTCGCGCCGCTGTCGGGTCCCTACTTCCTCGAGATCGACGCGACGGGCTTCTGGAACCTGACCGTCAAGCACTGAGCACCCACTCGTGGCGGCGGTGAGGCCGGGACCCCGATCGCGGCGGGCGTGACGAGGGGATCGCACGGGCACGAACCTGCGCGCGCCGTCGACAAAGATCGCACCGTGTCAGCCTCGAGCCAAGAGCTGGCGACGACGGTCACCGTCGTCATCGCCGCGCGCAACGCCGCTGACACGATCGCGAGCGCCGTGCGCTCGGCGCTCGCGAGCAGGGCCGTGATCCAGTGCGTCGTCGTCGACGACGCGAGCGAGGACGCCACGGCCCGAGTCGCCGAAGAGCTGGGCGCCGACGACACGCGGGTCGAGGTCCGCCGCCAGCGCGACCGCAGCGGGCCGGCACGAGCCCGCAACGTCGGACTCGCACGTGCGCGGGGAGCCACCGTGTGCTTCCTCGACGCGGACGACGCGCTGCTCGCCGGCGGGATCGACCAGCTTGGGACGGCACTCGCGAGGCATCGTGGCGCCGTGGCCGCGCTCGGCCGCTTCCAGGCCGTCAACGACGCCAACGAGCCGATCGACGTCGGTTCGTGGGGCGCAAACCAGCTCCGGCCGATGGTCCGCCGGCACGGCGAGATGGTCGACAGCCCCGGCGGGATGGTGCCCGAGGCCCTGGTCGCCCGGCTGGTCTCGCCGCCCCCAGGGGCGTGGCTCGTTCACGCCGGCACCGCGAGGGCGCTGGGTGGCTTCGACGCGAGAGCGCGACGAAGCGAGGACCTCGAGCTGCTGGTCCGGCTTGCGGCGTCGGGCCCCGTCGTGTGCGTCGACGACGAGGTGCTCGCCTACCGGCGCCATGGCGCGCAGCGGAGCGCGGCGCACGCTCGACGCCGGTGGGGGCGGGGTCACACGCTGTGGCTCATGCTGCGCGCGGCGCCGGGCGCGTCAGCGACGATCGAGCTGTCGAGAGGCATGTCGGCGTATCACCTCGACCTCTTCGCGACCCGCCGGGGTGCCCCGACGATGGCGGTCCGCGCGATGGGGCTGCGGAACCTGCTCATGGCGGGGGCGCTTCGCCTGCTCGGGGCGGTGGCCGCGACGCTGCCGCGACGACTGCTCGACCCTCTCGGATCGTCCGCGACGAGAGCTGTGGATTAATTCTGGAGAACTCGGCGTCCTCGGTGGGTTTCGCGGACGCAACGGTGGACAGCTCGCGACATGTCGTGGATTACGCGGGGATATCGCCTTTTTGGGTTGCACCGCGATTCGTCGCCCTGCAGAGTGCCTCCAACGCCGGGTGCGCACCACCCGCCGAAGCGCGACGGGGAGCCGCAAGGCGAACCGGAGTGGGGACCGCAGGGGACCTCCGCAAGGAGGGACTGAGCGAAACCAGCGCTCGGACCCGAGAGGGGACGAGGGCCGGAGGCAAGGGGTGCATGCGGTGGTGGCCCGCCACTGGGGTCGGTCCCGCAAGGGGCAGGCGTCGGTACGGCGGTCGGGCTGTCCGACACGGCTCGGTCGTTGGAGGTCACCAGGCGAGCCCCGAGGGGCTGGGAGGCTGCGGCCAACCGGTCACTCGGGGTTTCGTCATTTCCGGGCACGCACGGGCCGCCAGCGCCCGCCTAAGCAGGGTCGAAGGCCCCTGATGGCCGCTCGCCGCGGGCGACCTCGTCGGCGATCTCGGCGCGCACCAGCTCGAGGTCGTCGGGGTGGGTGACGCCGATGCAGCGGCTCGTCGTCGAGAGCACCTCGAACCGGGACTGCTCGCCGGTTCCCGCCACCAGGCGCCCGACGAGCTCGGGCAGCAGCACCTCGTCGTCCTCGGAGGCGTCGGCAGCCTTCGACATCGCGTCGGCGAGGGTGCGCCACATCGACGGAGCGAACCCCCAGAGGTTCATCGAGACGAGCGAGGACGGATCGAGGGTCGCGGGCTCGATGCCGTCGTCGGCCCGGAACGTCCCGTCACGGTGCGTGACCTTGCGCCGCTCGGCGATGCCGACGAGCACGCCGTCTGCGACCGAGCAGACCCCTCTCGTGACCGGCAGGTCGCCAACGAGCGCGCGGTCGAGCCGGAAGCCGACGAGGCAGTCCGTGCCCTTGGCAGCGAGGTGGTGCCCGAGCACCCTGAGCGCGTCGGTCCCGTAGAGGTCGTCGGCGTTCGCGATGCCGAAGGGCGCTGACTCGTCGACCGAGCCGCGCGCGGCGAGCACGGCGTCGACGGTGCCGACCGGTCGCGGCTGCACCGCGAAGTGGACGTCCACGTCTGACGGCCAGGACGCCGCGACGTGCGCCTCGATCAGCGGACCGGTGTCGGGGTTGATGACGA